>JAGDDM010000111.1 GCA_017958015.1 Abditibacteriota bacterium
AAGACGCCGCCTCCAAAATCAACAGCGGCGTCAATTACATCGCCGACGTTGACGACGGAGAACTGTAAAAAGTCGTGGACGCGGGCAAACTGAAAGCCGTCACAAGCTCCGAGGCCGCCGGCGACTTCGACATCCTCGTTATAGCCGTTCCCACACCGCTTACCAAGAACCTCACTCCGGACCTTTTCTTCATCGAGACGGTGACAAGAGAGTTCGCCCCCCACATCAAGCGGGGTCAGTTCATCTCCCTTGAATCCACCACCTATCCCGGCACCACCGAAGAAGTTATGCTCCCCATTTTGGAAAAGAGCGGTCTTAAGGTGGAGAAAGATTTCTTCCTTGCTCACTCCCCGGAGCGGGTTGACCCGGGCAACGCGGTCTACTCCACCAAGAACACCACCAAAGTTGTGGGCGGCGTGGGCCCCGAGTCCATCGAGGTTGCCATGGCTTTCTACTCCCAAACCATTTCCGAAATGGTTCCGGTTTCCTCCGCCAAGGCCGCGGAACTGGTTAAGGTTTTCGAGAACACTTTCCGGGCGGTGAACATCGCTCTGGTAAACGAAATGACCTACCTCTGCGACAGAATGGACCTGAACGTCTGGGAAGTGCTGGACGCGGCCTTCACCAAGCCCTTCGGCATTATGCCCTTCTATCCCGGTCCCGGCGTGGGCGGTCACTGCATTCCTCTGGACCCCCACTACCTCGAGTGGAAAGCCAAAGAGGTAAACTTCACCACCAGATTTATCTCCCTGGCCGGCGAGACCAACCGCCGTATGCCGGAGTTCGTCCTCACCAAAATGAACCGTATTCTCAACGAGCAGGGCATCGCTCTGTCCCGGGCGAAGGTGCTGGCTCTCGGCGCGTCCTACAAGAAGGATGTGAACGACTGCCGGGAGTCCCCCGCCATTACCGTTATGCAGCTAATCAAAAAAAGCGGCACGGATCTCTGCTACCACGACCCCTACGTGCCGGACATCAGCCCCTACTCCAATTTGGATATGAAGTCCGTTCCCCTCACTCCGGAGACGATTAAGGCCCAGGACGTTATAATTATTCTCACAGCCCACAGCGACATCGACTACGACGCCCTGTGCGCCAACGCCAAGTGTGTCTTCGACACCAGAAACGCCACAAAGAACGTAAAAGACAAGTCGAATATTATACTGCTTTAACATGACAAGCGAAACACGAAAACTCTACAAGGTGCACCCGGAGTTTCGGTACATCACCGAAATGGTCGACATGCGCAGCCGGGTTCTGGATCTCGGTTGCGGCAGAGGACGGCTTATGGAAGCGTTGCGGAGCGAGCGGGAAGCCCTTGTTCAGGGCATCGAACTCGACCACAACGCCGTCAGTCAGTGCGTGGCAAAGGGGCTTTTCGTGTATCAGGGCGACCTCAACGAAGGTCTGGCGGACTACGCCGATTCCTCCATGGACTACGTGATTCTCACCAGCACCATTCAGGTTCTCGAACGTCCGGACAGAACCATTAAGGAAGCGGCCAGAGTGGGCAAAAAGTGCATCATCGCCCTTCCCAACTTCGGCTACTACGGCGTCCGCTTCGACCTTATGTTCGGCGGCAAAATGCCAAAAACACGGAGCCTGCCCTACGAATGGTACGACTCCCCCAACATCCACCTCACCACCATCAAGGACTTTAGAGAGTTCTGCGACAAAAACAACCTGAAAATCCTGAGGGAACAGGGCCTCGTTATCGGCAAAGGCAAATGCAGAGAAGTCAAAATCCTACCAAACTTCTTCGCCGACTACGGCATATTCCTTGTGGAACAGGCGTAAAAAATCATCCGTCTCAGCGAACGGATGATTTTTTTTGAAATATTTTTGATCCCTACTTCTTCTCGAACATAGACAGAAAGTTCCCTATCAGATTCGTCAACGAATCCGTCTCAACCAGGAAGGCGTCGTGGCCGTAGTCGGAGTCCATCTCGGCGTAGCTGATGTAGAGGTGGGTTCGCCTGAGGGCCGAGGCGATTTCCTTCGACATTTCCGTGGGGCAGAGCCAGTCGGAGGAGATGGAGATAATGAGGAAAGGGCTGTCCTTGGTGGGCGCCAGCTCCTTCCGGAGGTCGCCGGAGGGCTGGGCCAAATCGAAGTAGTCCAGGGCCTTGGTGACGCAGATATAGGAGTTGGCGTCGAAGCGTTTCACGAAGATGCCGCCCTGATACTCGAGGTAGTTCTCCACCCTGAAGTCGTTTTCGTGGTCGTAGCGCAGGGAGGAGCTGTTCTGGAGCCGTCTGCCGAACTTCTGGCGCATGGACTCCTTGGACATATACGTAATGTGGGCAATCATTCGAGCCACGGCCAGACCGTTTTCCGGCCCCTCGCCGTCGTAGTAGTCGCCGTTGTTCCAGTTGGGGTCGCTCATGACGGCGGTTCTGCCCACGGCGTCGAAGGCTATCCCCTGAGCGGACATGTGGGCGGTGGTGGCTATGGGGATAACCAGCCCCGTGCGCTCCGGGTAGCTCTTCGCCCACTGCAGCGTCATCATGCCCCCCATTGAGCCGCCGACCACGCAGAAGAGTTTGCCGATACCCATATGGTCGATAAGCATCTTCTGAGCCGCCACCATGTCGCCTATGGTAACGATGGGGAAGTCCGAGCCGTACCGCTTGCCGGTTTTGGGATTTATCGACACCGGTCCCGTGCTGCCCATGCAGCCGCCGATGGTGTTGGCGCAGATAACGAAATACTTGTCCGTGTCGAAGGCCTTGCCGGGTCCGATCATGGGGTCCCACCAGCCCGGTTTTCTGTCCTCGGGTGTGTGGCGTCCCGCGGCGTGGGCGTCTCCAGTGAGGGCGTGAAACACCAAAATAGCGTTGGATTTGTCCTCGTTCAGCTCGCCGTAGGTTTCGTAAGCGAGGGTAATCTCCGGCAAAACGGCGCCGCTTTCCAGCGGAAGCGGTTTGTCGAAAGTTATGTATTTTGTTTCTATATGGTTAAAGTCCGTCATTTGCCGCCTCCGTCCATGTCTTTGAGTCTTTCCAGTCTCGCCTTAATCTTAGCCTCGTGTCCGTTTTCCGTGGGCCTGTAATAGGGCTCGAAATCCGGCGATTTGGGCATATATTCCTGTTTAACGTAGTTTCCCGGGAAGTCGTGAGGATACTTGTAGCCCACCCCGATGCCGAAATCCTTGGCGTTTTTGAACACCGGATTCCGCAGATGCATGGGAATCTCTTTCGTGCGCTCGTTTTTCAAATCTTTCCGGGCCCGAGCCAGCGCCATATAGCAAGCGTTGCTCTTTGGGGCGCAGGCAAGATATATTGCCGCGTGAGCCAGAGGTATGGCCGCCTCCGGCATTCCCACAAACTGCACCGCCTGAGCCGCCGAGGACGCCACCACCATAGCCATGGGGTCCGCGTTGCCGATATCCTCCGACGCCTGCACAATCATCCGCCGAGCCACAAACTTCGGGTCCTCCCCGGCGTCCAGCATCTTCGCCAGCCAATACACCGCCGCGTCCGGATCCGAGCCCCGCATCGATTTGATGAAGGCGGAAATGGTGTCGTAGTGGCCGTCGCCGCCCTTGTCGTAACCGAGAACCCTCATTTGCACCGCCTGCTGGGCGATATCGAGGGTTATTTGCTTGGACCCGTCCTCGGAGTCAACCGCGGTTTTCGACGCCAATTCCAGGGCGTTGAGGGCGTTTCTGGCGTCGCCGCCGGCACATTTCACGATGTGGTCCACCGCCTCCGGGTCGGCAACAATATGCTGAAGCCCCAGTCCCCGCTCCTTGTCTTCGATTGCCCGGAGAATAAGGGTTTTCACCTGCTCGTCCGTGAGCTTCTCGAATCGAAAGACTCTCGCCCGGGATATAAGGGGCGTGTTCACCTCGAAATAGGGGTTTTCCGTGGTGGCGCCGATAAGAATCACCGTGCCGTTCTCCACGTAGGGCAAGAGCGCGTCCTGCTGGGCCTTGTTGAAGCGGTGAATCTCGTCAACGAAAAGGATTGTCCGCAGGCCGTTGAACTTTTTGGCGTCGTCGGCTCGTGCGATGACTTTCCGCAGCTCCGGAACGCCGGATACAACGGCGCTGAAACTCTCGAAATTGGCGGAGGTGTGATTGGCGATAATGCTTGCCAAAGTACTCTTACCCACACCGGGAGGTCCCCAGAAAATGAGGGAAGTTATGCCGTCGGTCTCGATGGCCTTGCGCAAAACGGTGCCCTCACCCACGATGTGACTCTGTCCGCAAAACTCTTCCAGAGTTCGTGGGCGCATACGGGAAGCCAGGGGCTCGTTTACGCTGGGTACATCAAAGAGATCCGGCATCTACTTCAAAGCCTCCAAACCTTCTCTCGCTTCGCTGTCCGTGGGGTCGAGAGCGCAGGCCTTCTCGAAATACTTCTTCGCCTGCGATTTGTTATTCTCCTTAAGGGCGCACTTGCCCAGATAGACGTAGGGAGACGCGGCGCCGGATTCCAGCTCCGCGGCCTTTTTGAATTGCACGATAGCCATGCCTATTTGGTTCCGCTCAAGCAGGCGCATACCCTTGGCCATGACGGTTTCGTACTCGGTGGTTTCGCTCTTGCCGGACTTCACGTACTCAAGCAAAGCGTCCCGACACTTGCCCTTGTTGAACATGTAGAACACATAGCCGTCGTTGTCGGAGTTCTCCACGTACTTCACCTGTTTGAAGGCGTCGGCGGCGCTGTTATACCAAGAGCCGATACCCACGTAGACGGGCTTGCCGGCGTTCCACTTGGGATAGGCGTTTGTCCACTTGCGGAACTGGGCCGCCATGTCGGGTTTGAACTCCTGCCGGTAGTTCATGGGCACATTCAGGTCGATAAGGTCTTCCCGCACCCAGCGGTACCAGTCCTGATAGCAGTAGTAGTACGGCGGAGTCTTGTGAAAATCCTCGTTCCAACTGCCCCAGGCGATGGTGGTGACGGAAAAGACTACGTCCGGGCGCACGGCCTTAAGCTCCGTGCGAATCTCCCGCACCATCTTCGTCACCTGGTCGGCGCGCCACACAACCCAGTCCGGGTCCGTAACTTCCGGCTTGCCGGTTCTGCCGAACTCTTCGTTGAACTTCTCCACGGCGTAGTCGGAATAGCCCCAACTCTTGCCGGGATAGCGGATGTAGTCAAGCTGCAAACCGTCGATGTCGTAGTGAGTGGCGATGTCGGAAACAACTTTCACCAGGTGGGCTCTGGCCTCGGGAATGGCGGGATCGATGTAGACGCCCTCTTCGGAGGTGTACTCACCGGTGACGGTTTTGTTGTACCAGTCTTTGTGGAGATTGGCGATATGATTGGGGTCCGTCGGCATGGAGTTGGCTCTCCAAATGCGGCAGGCGTTTACCCAAGCGTGAATCTTGAGCCCGTTGGCGTGGCCCTCTTTGATAAGGCAGGCCAAAGCGTCGAAATCCGGAGCGATTTCCTTGGCGTGGGGCTCGTAGTTTGACATATAGCAGGCGTCCGCGTTCTTGCGCATTTGGACAAAGAGGTGGGTAACTCCCAGAGTCTTGGCGTCTCTGACGGTTTCCTTCACTTCCTCTTCGGTGAAGAACCCGTGCTCAAATCCGTTAATCCATACGCCCTTTTCCATGGGCTTGGCGCCGGCGCATGTAACGCAGGCGAGTGAGAGAAGTGTCGCTATCATTATCTTTCTCATCAAGTCTCCTTATTTTTTCAATACATCGGCAATCGACGATAAAATATCTTTTGCGGTGACGGAGGCGGTTCCGTATTTTTCCCCGGCGGCCTCTCCCGCCTTTCCGTGGAGAAACACGCCGCTCTCCGCGGCGGTTTTCGTGTCGTAACGGGCCCTGAGAGCTGCCAGCATTCCCGCCAGCACGTCTCCGCTGCCGCCGGTGGCCATGGCGGGCGAACCGGATGTGTTCACCGCCGCGCTGCCGTCGGGATGGGCAACCACCGTTCCGGCGCCTTTCAAAACCACCGTAACTCCGTGGCTTTCGGCAAATTCCGAAGCGGCGGCCAATCTGTCGGCGGCTATCTCGGCGGTTGTCATACCGGTAAGCCGGCTCATTTCCCCGGCGTGGGGTGTTATTATTATATCACTTTCCGCCTCATCAAGCACGGAAAGATCCCCGCTCAGGGCGTAGAGAGCGTCGGCATCCACGATAAGAGCGCCTCTGTAACGGGCGATGAACTCCCTGGCGAACTCGGAAGTGTACACCTCTCTGCCCAGACCGGGACCCAACACGCAGACGTCGCAGCCCTCGGCGAAGGTGAGAGCGGGAGCCAGGGAATCGGAGCGGAACGCCCCTTCGTAATCCGGAACCGGAAGAGTCATCACCTCCGTCAGTTTCACCTCGAATATGTCGTTAAGGCTCTCCGGCACCACGCAGGTGACAAGCCCCGCGCCGGTTTTAAGCGCCGCTTCCGACGCCATGCAGGCGGCACCGGTCATGCCTTTAGACCCCGCTATGACGCATACTTTGCCGAAATCGCCTTTGTGGCCGTCCGGTTTCGCGTCGCCGTTCGGATTTACGCCGGTTGTGATAAGCCTTGTTATTCTGCTTTCGTACAGCTTTTCCCGGGGGATTGTTATATCCGCCACCGCAAGTTCGCCGCAGTGGGCCGCTCCGGGATACGTGACGGTGCCAATTTTGGGCAGAGCGAAAGTCACCGTGGCGTCGGCTTTGAAAGCAACGGTTGTGACGGCTCCGGTGTCGGAATTGACGCCGGAGGGTATGTCGCAGGAAAGCTTAAGGCCCGCCATGTCGTTCATGCGGCGGATAATATCCCGAGACGTCTCCCGCAGGTCCCCGGTTATGCCGGTTCCCAAAAGACAGTCGACCACCAAGTCGTAATCCTTATCCGGAATGTCCTCGAGAACGGGGATGTTCATCCGCTCCGCCGCCGTGATGTTGGCGAGGCTGTCGCTTGAGGCTTTTTCCCTGTTTCCGAAGTAGACAATATCGACGTCGGCGCCGGCGCAGACACAGTGGCGGGCGAAAACGAATCCGTCGCCGCCGTTGTTGCCGCCGCCGCATATCACGGCGATGGGTTTACCCTTAACGCCCCGAAGCATTTCCTCCGCTTTGCGGAAGAGAGCCCGCCCGGCGTTTTCCATAAGGACGATACCGGCGATGTTGTAGTCCCTGGCGGCGGAAGCGTCGCACTCCCGCATCTCCGCCGCGGTAACCAGTGGACAGGGTTCGGTTATGTGACTGTCGAAAGTTATCTTCATCTGAGTTTAACGAGTACTCCTTCGGGAGGAATGTTCACGGTCTTGTTCACGCCGCTGCCGGTGATGTTCACCCGTCTGTTGGTGACGTTGATTGTGTATTTCTTGCCGCCGTAGGTGAGGTTCTTCACTCCGGCGTGTCTGAGCGCTGTGGGAACGTGGGGTCTGAAGTAGATTCCGTCGTGGCGGGATTCCATACCCATGATTCCGTAGATGAAGGAGGCGCCCACCATACCGCTTTCCGGGAAGGGCAAATCGGTGCCCACCTGCCAGCCGTTTATCTCGCCGTGCATTAGGGGCGATCCGCCGCAGAGTTTGTCGTCCTCGTTGAAGCGGTCGAGAATCTCCGAAAGGCGCTTGTAGGCGTTGTCGCCGCCAAGGTATCTGCACCTGGCTATGATGTCGAAGCCGCTTGTGTAGAGGATTGCGCCGCCGTTTTCCAGGTGCATACCGTACTGCTGCCGGGGAATCTCGCCGGTGCCGTTCATGTACCACCAGTCGGAGACATCCTCGGTGTTGGCTCTGGGTGCGAACACGAAAGTGGTGTATGTGTCCGCCTTGCCGGAAGCGGTGACGCCGTTCTCCATCCAGTCGTAGATGCGCTTTGCCTTGGCCTCGTCGCCGAATCCGTATGCAAGGGCTTCCATGTTCACGTATGTGAATCCGTAGTCGTGAACCTCGCCGTTCTTGTCGATACAACCGATGTAGCGGCCCTTCTTCTCGTCCCAGAAGGTTTTCTCGAAGCGCTCCATACAGCGTTTAACCACCGCTTCGTATCCGGCGGCTTTGTCGTTGTTGCCCAGATATCTCTCCGCGCCGGCCAGGTGCTCCATAGCCACCTTGACGTAGATGTTCTCGTAGGCGGAGGTGCCGCCGAAGGGCAGGTCGTCCCAATAGTTCGAGGCGATGTCGTACTTGGTGCCGCCGTGGTCCT
>JAGDDM010000112.1 GCA_017958015.1 Abditibacteriota bacterium
CACTCGGTGTGACAGCGGAAGTCGCCGATAAGCACTTTCCGTCCGCTTTTTGTGTCCGGAAAGTGATTGATGGCCTTGGGGGAATAGGTTTTCTCCGTTATGGGATTCGTTCCGCAGAAGGCCGCCCCGGAAACGAGAACCGCGGCTATGAGGATTGCCGCGAAAATTTTGATGATTTTCATAAAAAACTCCTTTATCGTTTTTTCAATCTTAACATAACCCGAGAAAACCGTCAAGGGTTTTCCCTATCCACACGCCGAGGACGCATAACACAACGCTGGCGGCAACGTATCCCGCGGCCGCCACATAAGCGCCCTTCTCCATAAGGCTCAAAGTCTCAAGGGAAAAGGCGGAAAAAGTGGTAAATCCGCCGCAAAAGCCCACCGTTACGGCGGTAAACAAAAGGGTTTTGTTATTGCCGAAGCAGCCGACGACAATTCCCATGACGAGACAGCCCAGCGCGTTGATTATGAGGGTGTGTAAAGGCGGCGCGAGGCGCAAAAGAAACAGTTTACCCATAAGAAATCGGCATACCGCCCCCAGGAAGCCGCCGCAGCCCACGGCGAGAATCTCAATCATCTTTCTTCCGTCCGAAATAATAATACATCAAAAGCCTGGCGACCGCGTAAACTATGAGGGCGATGCCCATGGCCGTGTCGGTGTTGTTTTTGCCGCGGGCGTAATATATGAGCAATGCTCCGAAGAGAGCCAAGAGGACGCTGAGAGCGATGTTTATTCCTTTTTTGTTCACCGTTTTTCCCTCAACTCAATCTCGTTGGCGGCGAACTCGAAGAAAGTCCGCCAAGCCTCGGGCCAATAGGCGCTGTTGTGGTGTCCTTCCCGTTCGACGTACACGTGGGGAATGCCCGATGCCACCAACTTGTCGTGGAAAGCCTTGTTCGAGTCGTACAGGTGATCGTGAATGCCGATGTCCTGATATAGGGAGAAGTCCTTATCCTTGTACTTCTCAACGTTCACAAGAGCTCTGCACTCGTCGACGGGTCTTGTGCCGGCGTGTTTGTCCGCCTTGAAGCTGTGGGACTGCCACAGCAAATCAACGGTGCCGGAAAAAGAGTCCACTATGCCGTATTTTTCCGGGTATGTCCGGGCGAGAAACAGCGCGCCGTGGCCCCCCATGGAACCGCCGCATATCGCTCGGTGGTCCCTGTCCGCTTTCGTGCGGTAGCGCATGTCAACGTAGTCCACCAATTCCTTGGCCACGAAAGTCTCGTACATCTTGTTGTCCTTGGGTCTGTCCAGATACCAGCTGTCGCCGCCGTTGTCCGGAACAACGAGGATAAAGCCGTAGGTGTCGGAGGCGTGTTCGTAAATCGCGACGCGGCGCTTGCCGAATTGGGACATGACGTCGGCGCCGTAACCGGCCAGGTTGTAGACAACGGCGAACCTGTCCGTGCGGTTGGCGTAGTAATCCTCCGGAAACACGAATGAAACCGGCAATTCCTTTTGCATGGACTCGCTGTAAACGGTGGTGTGAACCGTTTTGGCGGCAAAGGCGCAGGAAGCGAGACAGACGAGGATGAGGGCGAAAATATATCTCATTTCTTCTCTCTCAGCTCAATCTCATTGGCGGCGAACTCCAGGAAAGCGCGCCATGCTTCCGGCCAGTAGGGGCCGTCGTGCTTGCCCTCACGCTCAACGTACACGTGGGGAATGTTCAGCTCAACCAACTTGTTGTGGAAGGCGTTGTTGGATTTGTAGAGGTGGTCGTGAAAGCCGATGTCCTGATAAATCGCGAAGCCCTTGTCTTTGTACTTATCTACGTTCAAAAGAGCCCGGCACTCCTCAAGGGGACGGTTTCCGTTGTGGGGACCCTCTCTGAAGCTGGCGGACTCCCAAAGCAAATCCACCACACCGGAGAAGGAGCCCACTATGCCGTACTTCTCCGGGTATGTCCGGGAGAGAAACAGCGCGCCGTGGCCGCCCATGGAAGCGCCGCAGATAATTCTGTGGTCTCTGTCTCTGATTGTACGGTAGCGGGTGTCCACGTACTCAACAAGTTCCTTTGCCACGAAGGTCTCGTACATCTTGTTGTCGCCGGGGCGGTCCAGATACCAACTGTCGTAGCCGTTGTCGGGGACAACGAACATGAACCCGAACTTGTCGGCCCCCTCCTCTATCACCGCCTTAAGCGCGGGATAGAACATAGAAGTGTTGTTGGCGCTGTAACCGTTGAGGCCGTACACCACCGGGAATCTGTCGGTACGGTTGGCGAAGTAAGCGTCCGGAAACACGAAGGAGGTGGGGATCTCCTGTTGCATGGCCTCGCTGTAAACGGAGGTATGCACAATCTTCGCGCAAAAAGCGCAGGAGGCGAGAAATACCGGAAGTATAAGGGCAAAACATATCTCATTTTATTTTTCCTCGTCCGCCTCGAGTTTTTTGAGCTCATCGAAGGCAAAGTTCAAAAACCCCTTCAGAGCCTCCGTCCAATAGGGTTCGTCGTGGGCGCCGTCCCGTTCAACGTACACGTGGTCCACGCCCTCTTTTTTCAAATCCTCGTGGAAGTCCCGGGCCATTTGGCAGAGACTGTCCCGGACGCCGGCGTCGATGAGAATCTTAAAGCCTTTGTCCGTGTAGGCGGCGGCGTTTTC
>JAGDDM010000113.1 GCA_017958015.1 Abditibacteriota bacterium
AAGGTTAGTTGGTAGAATCCGCCGCCTTTGGCGGCACATTACCTAAAACCTAAAACCCGAAACCTAATATAATCAATTATTCCGAAGCCTATGCGCCTCCGGCAAAATCACCATAAATATCGAGGCGATAAGCGTGGCGATTCCGCACATAAGGAATGTTTCGGAACAGCCCCGCACCGCGGCGTACTTGCCGATAAGGAGCATAGCCAGCGGCGCCGGTCCCGCCATACAGAAAGTACGAATACCCACAACCCGCCCCACGATATCGTCCGGGGCGGTTTCCTGTATATAACTGTTGGAGACGGCGTGGTAGAGCATCATGCCGAAGCCCACGAAGAAGAGGCAAACCAGGGAAGCGTAGTAGTGGGGCACGAAGTAGAGAACTATGGCGGATATGGGAGTCATGAGGGATCCCAGCATAATGACCTTCACTCTGTCGAAAAGGTTCACACAGCCGGCAATGATGATGGCGGCGATGCAGGCTCCCACGCCGATGGAGGCCATGAGCCAGCCGTAGCCCGCGGCGCCCACGTGGACCACATCCTTGGCGTAGGCGGGCATAATGGTGGGTGAGCCGCCAACGAACATAAATGATATGGAGCTGGCCACCATGATGCGGAAGATTGTCTTTTCCGACCACACGTACCTGAACCCTTCCTTAAACAGGGCCTTGGTGTCCTCCTTAACGGGCTGAACGTCCGGCATTTGGGAGCCGTCCAGACACACCATCATTATGAAAGCGCAGAGGTAGCCGAAGGCGTTGGCGAAGAAGCAAAACACCGCGCCCCAGGCGGCCATAACCCAACCGGCGATGACCGGGCCTATCATTCTGGCGCCGTTGAATATGGAAGAGTTGAGGGCCACCGCGTTGGGCAGGTCCTTGCGCCCCACTATTTCCACCACCATGGAGTGGCGCACGGGTGTGTCGATGGCGCCGATGATGCCGTGGAGAGTGGATATGGTGAGGATTATGGGCACGGTGACGAAGTCGTATTTAACGGAAAAGGCGAGGATAAAGGCCACCACCATGGCGGAAAACTGGGTCATGGTGACCACTTTCCGCTTGGGGTATCTGTCCGCCACCACTCCCGCGGGGAGAGTGAAGATGAGGGCGGCGATCTGGCCGCAGAAAGCCACCACGCCCAGCAGGGACACACTGTTTGTCATCTCGTAAACGAGCCAGCCCATGGCGGCGGAGGACATCCAGCTGCCCAGGAACATAAGCAGAATGGCAATGGAATAGAGTATGTAATTTCTGTGTTTGAACGACGCGAAAGGATTCATTCCGACCTCCCGAAAACCATAGAATATTATACCGGTTTCGGCGAAAAAAGCAAAAAAACGGATTTTTTTCGAAAAAAGCGAAAAAACCCGTTGACAGGTTCCGGTTTAACCGGTATAATATTATTGCTTTTGGGGAATGACCCAATTGTTCCGGCAAAGCCGATTGTGGGCGATTAGCTCAGTTGGTAGAGCAGTGGACTCTTAATCCATTTGTCCGGGGTTCGAGTCCCCGATCGCCTACCATTCTTTCTTTGGGTGAGTGGTGGAATGGCAGACACGTCGGTCTTAGGAACCGATGCCGGAAGGCGTGGGAGTTCGACTCTCCTCTCGCCCACCAATATAAACACGCGGGAGTAGCTCAGTTGGTAGAGCGCCACCTTGCCAAGGTGGATGTCGCGGGTCCGAGTCCCGTCTCCCGCTCCATTTTTTTGCAAGGTATAGGAAACATCTTATACCTTTTTTTGCGCCGTCCGCGCCAATATTTACAATAAAGAGGAATACGACATGAAAGTTACAAAAGAACAGAGCGGTGCCTGCGAGGTTACCCTCAATATTACCGTGGAAGCCGAGAAGGTTGACAAGGCCATTCTCGACGCCTACAAGAAAATAGGAAAGAACGTCACCCTCCCCGGTTTCCGCAAGGGCAAAGCGCCGCTGGCAATTCTGAAAGCCAACCTCAACGAGGAAGCGGTTATGGACGAAGCCGCCGACGCTCTCATGCAGCCGGCCTACAAAGAGGCTCTGGAGGAGACCGGCGTTGAGCCCTTCGCTATCGCCAACGTTGACATCAAGACCTTCGAGAAGGGCAAGGACATGGAGTTCACAGCCAAGGTTCCCCAGCCGCCGGTAATTACATTGGGCGACTACACCGGAATCGAAATCGACAAGGAACCCACCGACGTCAGCGACGAAGCGGTTGAGGAAGAAGTCACAAACTTCCTGCGCCGGAACGCCAAGTACC
>JAGDDM010000114.1 GCA_017958015.1 Abditibacteriota bacterium
CACTCTTGACATTTGCGGAAATTGTGTTATCATAAAATTAGGTGGTTGTTGGCCGCCGGAGACAAAATATGGAAAAAGAAACCGTTATAAAAATCGAAAAAGGTTATTCCTCCTTTGCGGAGGAAATAAAAAAGGACTACGGCGTGTTCGTGGCGGATTGCTACCAGTGCGGCAAGTGCACCGCGGGTTGTCCCGTGGCCTGTGAGGCGGACGTGTCTCCCTCTCAGGCGGTGCGCATGGTTCAGCTGGGTATGCGGGAGGACTTATTAAAGGCGAAGTCCGTTTGGCTTTGTACCGGCTGCGAGACCTGCGCCACCCGGTGTCCCAACGGGGTGTCACCCGCCAAGATTTTCGACGCCTGCAGACAGATAGGCGTCAAAGAGGACGTGCCCGCTTCCGTGCCGGAGACGAAGATCATGCACGAGGAAATCCTGCGGCAGGTGTCCTGGTACGGCCGCACCCACGAGCTGGGCATGGAGATGCTCTACAAGTTCCGCACGAAGCACTTCAAGGACGACATGTTCCAAGGGCTGCGGATGATGCTGGGAGGCAAGATATCCATCCTCCCGGGCAGAATCAAACGCCCCAGCGAAGTGGCGAAGCTGATTAAAAAGGAGAAAAGCGAATGAAATACGCCTATTATCCCGGTTGTTCGCTGGAATCCACCGGCAAAGAATACGATATTTCCGTGCGGGCGGCGGCGGAGTCTCTGGGTCTCGAGCTTGTTGAGCTGGAGGATTGGAACTGTTGCGGCGCCACATCCGCCCACTCCCTGGATAATCACTTGGCCCTCACTCTCCCGGCCCGGAATCTGGGCATAGCGGAGAAAACCGGTCTTGACGTCACCGCTCCCTGCGCCGCCTGCTACAACCGCATGAAAACCGCGGAAAAGGCCCTGAAAGGGGACCCCAAGCTCCGGGCGGAAATCAATAAAGAAACCGGCAAGGACTACGAGGGCAACGCCGCGGTGTATTCTCTCCTTGAGGTGTTCGCCGGAGATGAGATGAAAAAGCGCATAGCCGAGCGGGTGACGCTGAAACTTGAGGGTCTCAAGGTTGCCTGCTACTACGGCTGTCTGCTTACCCGTCCCGCCAAAGTCACCGGGTACGACCGCTATGAGGATCCCCAAAACATGGACGAGATAATGAGCCTCATCGGCGCGGAGCCCGTGGACTGGTATTTCAAGACCGAGTGCTGCGGCGCCTCTTTCGGCGTGGCAAGAGCCTCCACCGTGGAGCGGCTCACGGCGAAGATTATCGAGGACGCGAGGGCCAACGGCGCGGACTGCGTTGTCACTGCCTGCCCCCTCTGCATGACGAACCTTGAGATGCGTCAGGGCGAGTTGAACATGCCTATCTTCTATTTCACCGAACTTTTGGCTCTGGCTCTGGGTTCCGAAGGTATTCAGAAATGTTTCGCGTCCCACCTTGTGGACGTCAATTCCGCCTTGGATAAGGTGATGAGATGACGCGGAAAGCGAAGTTCGCGTTAATGTTTGTTTTGTGCGCTTTGTTTTTGGGGTGCATGACGATTCGACCACTGGAGAGGGGTACCGAGTGGTACATCCCCATCAATATAATATGTTTTCTTTCGCTTGTGGGGGCTTTTCTCATAAGCCTCAACCTTGCGGGAAACGGTAAGAGGTAGTTTATGGCGAGAATAGGTGTATTTGTCTGCCATTGCGGCACCAATATCGCTAAGTCGGTTGACGTTGAAAGAGTGGCGGAGGCGGCCAAGTCCTTCCCCCACGTAAAGTTTGCCGTTGACTACAAATATATGTGCTCCGAACCGGGGCAGAATATCATAAAAGAAGCGGTTAAAGAGCATAAGCTGGACAGAATAGTTGTGGCTTCATGCTCGCCGCGGCTCCATGAGCCCACTTTCCAAAAGTGCGCCGAGAGCGCCGGTCTCAACCCCTACATGGTGGAAATGGCCAACCTCCGGGAACAGTGCTCCTGGGTCCACGACAAGACCGAGGAGACAACGGAAAAGGCCATAGACCTCGTGAAAATGGCGGTGGCGAAGGTTGCCAAGGACGCTCCCCTCACCCGGGGCGAGATTCCGGTAACCAAGCGGGCTCTTGTGATCGGCGGCGGCATCGCCGGTATAGAGGCGGCCCTCACCATCGCCGACTGCGGCTACGAGGTTGTTCTCGTGGAACGCACCCCCAGCATCGGCGGCCATATGGCCATGTACGACAAGACTTTCCCCACCCTTGACTGCTCCGCCTGTATTCTCACCCCCAAGATGGTCGACTGCGCCGCGGATCCCCGGATTGAGCTGCGGACCTACTCGGAAGTGGAGAAGGTGGAGGGCTTTGTGGGCAACTTCGACGTGACCATCCGCCAGCGGGCCAAGAGCGTGGACAAAACCAAATGCACCGGCTGCGGCGCCTGTCTGGAAAAATGTCCCTCCAAGGGTATTCCCTCGGAGTTCGACGCGGGCATGGGCACCCGGTGTTCCATATACAGACCCTTCCCCCAGGCGGTGCCCAACGTGCCGGTTATCGACCGGGAAACCTGCAAGATGTTCAAAGAGGGCAAGTGCGGCGTCTGCTCCAAGATTTGCCCCACCGGCGCCATCGACTACACTCAGGAAGATGTTGTCACCACGGAGAAGTTCGGCGCCATAGTGGTTGCCACCGGCTTCGACCTCTGGGATCACAAACTCTGCGGCGAGTACGGCTACGGCAGATACCCGGACGTTATCACCTCCCTCCAGTACGAGCGGCTTATGAACGCCTCCGGACCCACCGGCGGCAAGATTAAACGCCCCTCCGACGGCAAGGAGCCCAAGAACATAGTTTTTATCTGCTGCGTGGGCAGCCGGGACGCGGAGCACGGTTTCACCTACTGCTCCAAGGTCTGCTGTATGTACATCGCCAAGCAGGCAATCCTCACCAAAGATAAGATTCACGACTCCGAGAGCCACGTGTTCTACATGGACATCCGCTCCAACGGTAAGGGCTACGAGGAGTTTATCGGCATGGCCACATGCAACTGCGGCACCAACTACATGCGGGGCAGAGTGTCCAAACTCTATCCCAAGGGCGACAAGATTGTGGTGAAAGGCAACGACACCCTCATCGGCAAGCCCGTGGAGATTGAGGCGGATTTGGTTGTTCTCGCCACCGGTATGCAGCCGGTTCACGACTCCGTGGATTTGGCTCGGAAGCTGGGCGTCAGCACCGACAAATACGGCTGGCTCACGGAGGCCCACCCGAAACTGAAGCCGGTGAGTATGCTCACCGACGGCATATATCTGGCCGGCGCCTGCCGGTATCCCGCGGACATTCCGGACACGGTGGCTCAGGCCGCCGGCGCCGCGGGCAAAGTGGCGGGACTCTTCGCCAAGGACAGCATCAAGAGCGAGCCCATGATTGCCTACATCGACCAAAACTCCTGCGCCGCCTGCGGACTGTGCGTCTCCGTATGTCCCTTCGGAGCCATCGAGATTGAGGACGTGAAGGACAAGCGGGGCAACGTGATAAAGCAGGCCGCCCGCGTGAACGAAGGCGTTTGCAAGGGCTGCGGAACCTGCGCCGCCTCCTGCAGAAGTTTGTCGGCGCGGCTCCGGGGCTTCGAGGGCAGCCAGATTCTGAACGAGATTGAGGCGCTGGCGGAGTAGACCATGAAAAAGATTATACTTACCGTCGCGCTTATATCGATAGCGGCGTCCGCCATGTGCGCCGACCTCAAAGACAGACAGTCCGACACCTGGGCCGCCACCGACGCTTTGGGGAGAGTTCTCCCCATGAGCGGCGAAGTGCGGGAGCGCCGTGACGACAAGTTTGTGGGAATGTTCTATTTCCTGTGGCTGGGCCACCATTTCAACAACGCCATCGGCCCCCACGACGTGTCGAAAATCCTCAAAGAGGACCCGGATGCCATGAGCAAGCCGGACAGCCCTCTGTGGGGTCCCAAAAACGCCTTCCACTACTGGAGCGAGCCCTACTTCGGCTACTATTCCTCCATGGACAAGTGGGTCTACCGCAAGCACGCGGAAATGCTCACGGACCTTGGGGTGGACACCGTCATTTTCGATACCACCAACGGCTACACGTACACGGAAGAGTACATGACTCTCTGCGAGGTGTGGTCTCGGATGCGCAAGGAGGGCATGAACACTCCCTGCATCGCTTTCCTCACCCGGTTCGTGGGGGTTGTGGACGAAGTGAATAAGATCTGGGACGAGTTCTACGGCAAGGGACTCTACAAGGAGCTGTGGTTCATGTGGAAGGGCAAGCCCCTGATTCTCACCAACGAACCGGAGCTGCCCCAAAAGTATAAAGATTTCTTCACCGTCCGCTGCTGCGAACCCTCCTACTTTATCGGTCCCGCCCATGAGCGGGTTTGGGGCTGGCTTCAGGTCTATCCCCAGCACGAATTTGTGGGCGACGACATGAATAAGTGCGAGGAGATGACCGTGGGCATCGGCCAGAACGGCGCCAACGGTCTCTGCTGCGCCTTCAGCGAGCCCGGCACCCACGGCAGAAGCTACCACAACGGCGCCACGGACACCCGGCCCGGCGCGGTGAACTACGGCTACAACTTCGCCGAGCAGTGGGAAAGAGCCCTCAAGGTTGACCCGGACTTCGTCTTTATCACCGGCTGGAACGAGTGGATTGCCATGCGCCTCGATAGCTTCCCCAACAGCAAGGGTCCCGTTCAGTTCGTGGACTGCTACACCCAGGAAAAGAGCCGGGACATTGAGCCCATGAAGGGCGGCCACGGTGACAACTATTACTATCAGACAGCGGACTACATCCGCCGCTATAAGGGCGCCAGACCCGTCCCCGGCAAGAAGTTCGCCACCGTAAAGAAGATGGCCGACTGGGACAAGATTCCGGCGGAGTACTTCGACAGCATCGGCGACACCGCCCACCGGAACGAGAAGGGCGTCCAGCTGGCTCCCGTGTACGTGAACGAAACCGGCAGAAACGACTTCGAGTGCTGCAAGGTTGCCCACGACAAGAAGAACATCTACTTCTACGTGCAGACAAAGGATGCCATCAAGGATATGGCCGACCCCGGCTCCATGGTGCTTCTTATCGACACCGACGGGGACATGACAAACGGCTTCCACGGCTACGACCTCATAGTGAACAGAACCTTTGAGGGCAAAAAGTGCGACCTGCGGGACGGCTCCGGCAAGGTTTTGGGGAAGGTTAAGTGCGAAGCCGCCGGCAATCGGTTCTTCGTGACCGTTCCCCGGAAGATTCCCGGCAAGAACAACGATTTTTCCCTTCGCTTCAAGTGGAGCGACAACATGCAAGACAAATCCGACGCCATGGATTTCATATCAAACGGCGACGCCGCCCCCAACGGCCGCTTCGCCTACGTGTACTGAGTGTAAACAATGAGCGAATACAATCCGAAAATACTCGCGGTGCTCTGTAACTGGTGCAGTTACGCCGGCGCCGACCTGGCGGGATCTTCCCGAATGCACTACCCAACCAACGTGCGTATTCTTCGGGTGCCCTGCTCCGGCAGAGTGGATCCCATGTTTGTTTTGAAAGCTTTCAAAAGCGGTTTTGACGGCGTCATCGTTCTGGGGTGCCACCCGGGCGACTGCCACTACGCCAAGGGTAACTACTACACCCGCCGGCGCATACCTCTTTTGAAAAACCTCCTTGCGAATCTCGGCGTGCCGGAGGAGCGGTTCCACTTCGAGTGGGTCTCCGCCTCCGAGGGCGCGAGATTCGCGGAGCTTGTGACGGAATTTACGGCGGCCCTCAAAGAGCTGCCGCCCATGGGGAAAATGATATGACGGACAAACTGAGAGAGGAAGCCAAAAGAGTCCTCCGGGAAGGCATCGCCGAGATGGTTATCGGCTGGGCCGAGGGCTCCGCGGAGTTCAAAACGACCCCCTTCTTCGCCTTTACGGAGGAGGACTGCGACAGGCTCGTTTGGAACACCGCCTGCGTCAACAACCTTGCCAAGTACCTGACGGACTACCCCAAGGAAAAGAAGATTGCCCTCTGCGTGAAGCCCTGCGACAGCGCCAGCGTTAACGTGCTCATCGCCGAGAACAAGGTTCTGCGGGAGAATATCTACGTTATAGGCCTTGCCTGCGGCGGCGTCATCGACCCCATTAAGGCGGCGGACGCGGGGACATGCGAACTCTCCGACGCCACCGCCAAGTACGCCTGCCTCCACTGCGTTCACGACAAGCCGGAAGTGGCGGACATCGTCCTGGGCGAGGCGGAGCGGAAGCTCACGCCCGCCGGTGAGGACATGCCCCCCTTCGAGGAGCGGCGGAAGTATTGGGAAAAGGAGTTCGACAAGTGCGTCCGGTGCTACGCCTGCCGCCAGGTCTGCCCCAACTGCTATTGCGAGCAGTGCTTCGCGGACAGAACGGACCCCAAGTGGACCTCCCGCAAGCCCACCGCCGGCGAGTCCTGGATGTTCCACGCGGTTCGGGTTATGCACATGGCCGGCCGCTGCGTGGGCTGCGGCGAGTGCGAGCGGGTATGTCCCAAGAGCATTCCGGTTGAGAAGCTTTCCCGGGAAATGGCGAAGTACGTGAAGGACATTTACGACTACACCGCCGGTATGGGGGAGAAGCCCCTTCTGGGAACATACAAAGACGAAGACTACGACGCGGGGGTGCATGAGGAATGAAATTACTGCCCAAATCCGGCGTTGCCGGTTTCATAAAGGAATTATCGAAAACAAGAGAAGTGGTCGCTCCCGTGTCCGACGGCGAGTCCTACGCCGTGTTTAAGAGCGTGGCTCCCGGCGAGACTCCCATCATTGACGGCAGCCGCTTCATTTTGAGCCCCAGGTCCTGGTTCATGCCCGGCTACGAAGTCCTTTTCGAGACGAAGGACGGAGAGATTGTGGACAAGACTCCGGAGACGAAGGCCTACGCCACCATCGGTCTCTACCTCGCCGACGCCCACGCCCTGGAAGTTTTCGACAGGGTGTTCCTTGACGGCGACAAGCCGGATCCCTACTACAACGCCCGCCGGGCGGACAACGCTATTTTCGCCCTGGTTCCCGCCAAGAAGCGGTGGAGCGTTTTTTGGGGCATGACCGGCAACGTCTGCGACTGGAAGAAGGCCTGCGACGTGGTGATGTACGACCTGGGTTCGGAGTTTGTGATGGAACCCATGACCGACAGGGGAGCGGAGCTTACAAAGAGTCTCGCCGACGCGGACGACAGCAAGAAAGCGGCGGCGGACGCCCTTCTCGCCCGGTACGACGAGGGAGAAGTTGACGTTAAGGCCATCGGCGAACGGCTTATGTGGGACAACCCCAAGTGGGAAGAAGTGTCCCGAAAGTGCGTGGCCTGCGGCGTCTGCACCTACGGCTGTCCTTCCTGTTCCTGTTTCGACATGCGGGACGACCTTAAGTGCGGCGGCGCGGAGCGGTACAGATGTCTCGACTCCTGCCAGCACGCGGACTTCACCCTCATGGGCAGCGGCTACAATCCCCGTCCCGGAAGAATGCCCCGGACCCGCCAGCGGCTTTTGCACAAGTTCAAATATCAGCCGGAGCAGTTCGGTATGATAGGCTGTGTGGGCTGCGGTCGGTGCGTGGAGCTCTGCCCCGTGGGCATCGACATAAGAAAGATTGTCGGCGGAAAGGAAACGAAATGAATCCCTACAAACCCATGCTCGCAAAGATAGAGAAAATCACCGTGGAGACCCCGGACACAAAGACCTTTAAGGTTGTGTTCACGGACCCGGAGGATGCGGCGAACTTCGACTACAAGCCGGGCCAGTTTCAGCAGGTGTCGGTTTTCGGTGTGGGCGAGTGCACTTTCTGCCTCACCTCCTCACCCACAATGAAGGGCTACATCGAGTTTTCCGCCAAGAAGGTCGGCGTCGTCACTTCCGCTTTGCACGAGGCGGAGGAGGGGGACATCATCGGCATCCGGGCGCCCCTTGGCAATCACTTCCCCACGGACGAATGGAAGGGCAAAAACCTCCTCTTCGCCGGCGGCGGCATCGGTATGGCCCCCATGCGCTCGGTTCTCAACTACTGCCTGGCCCACAAAGAGGACTACGGTAAGATAACGGTCATCTACGGCTCCCGCACCCCGGCGGATTTGTCATACAAATACGAGTACGACGAGTGGCGCAAAGGCGCGGACGTGTACCTCACCGTTGACGCCGGCGACGACAGCTGGACCGGCAGAGTGGGCCACGTTCCGGGCTATCTGAAGGAGCTGGCGCCGAGTTCGGAGAACACGGTTGCCGTCACCTGCGGACCGCCTATCATGATAAAGTTCGTGCTGCAGGAGCTGAAGGCTCTGGGGTTTGAGGACGAGAACATCTACACCACCCTGGAGATGAAGATGAAGTGCGGCATCGGCAAATGCGGCCGGTGCAACATCGGCAGCAAGTTCGTCTGTGTGGACGGGCCGGTGTTCAACTACAAAGAAATAGCGGATCTGCCCCAAGAGTTCTGACATGGAGACTGCGCGGGCCGCCTACGTTCATATTCCCTTCTGCGTATCCAAGTGTCCCTACTGCGATTTCAACTCCTACGACAACATTCCGGAGCTGAAAGACGACTATGTCAAGGCGCTGATTCGGGAGATTAGGGCGGCGGATGTGTCCGTCCTCGACACCGTATATTTCGGCGGCGGCACCCCCACGTCTCTCCCTGTTCGTGACTTGGCGGCCCTTCTCACCCGTCTTCCCCACACCGAGGTTGCGGAAATCACCCTGGAGGCCAATCCCGGCACCGTTGATTTTCGCGGCCTTTCCCTTTTGCGCCGAATGGGTTTCAACCGCCTTTCCCTGGGCGTCCAATCCTTCGACGACGCCACCCTCGCCCGCATCGGCAGAATCCACACCGCGGCGGAGGCGAGGACGGCCTACATCACCGCCCGGCGAGCCGGTTTCGACAACATCGGCCTGGACCTCATGTTCGCCCTCCCGGGCGAGAAGTTCGACACCCTGAAGTTTTCCCTGGGCGAGATTATCCGCCTGGGTCCCGAGCACGTCAGCGTCTACGAACTGAGCGTGGAGGAGGGCACCCCCTTTGCCCGCTCCCGCGTTGAGACGCCGAGCGACGATTACAAGGCGGACGCGTATCTTTATATAGCCGATACCCTGTCCGCGGCGGGCTACGACCACTACGAAGTGTCCAATTTCGCCAGACCCGGCTATGAGTCCCGGCACAACTCAACTTACTGGCGGAACGAACCCTATTTCGGCTTCGGCGCCGGAGCCACGGAATATCTCGGCGGCATTCGACGGCGGAAAATAAGCTCCGTGCCGGAGTATATCGACGCCGTAAACTCCGGAAAGGATTTGGGGGAGTTTGAGGAGCGCGTCACCGGCCGGGAGAAGGACTTCGAGACCGTGAGCCTCATGCTCCGCACCCGCCGAGGCCTCAGGGCCGATGACTTTCCCGCCTTCGCCGACTCCTTCCGCCGCCTCACGGAAAAGGGCATGCTCACCCGGGATAAGGGCAGATTGCGGGCCACAAGGCAGGGTCTGCTCCTGCTTAACGACCTGCTCTGCGAAGTGGGAGAAAAATAATTTTCCGAAGTCGCCGAAGGGCGACTCGTTTTTATTGCCGACGTTTGCTCTTTCGGTTATAATAAAAATAAGGAGAAAAACCATGGCAGACTTTTATTCTTTAATCGACGAAATACGCAAAAACGCCCGCAGCGAGCGGGACAAAGGCACCCGTTTCGAGCGGCTCATAAAGAACTATCTCAAGACCTCCCGCAAATATTCCTCAAGAGTCAAAGAGGTTTGGATGTGGAGCGACTTTCCGTACCGGTCCCAATTCGGCGGCGGCGACGTGGGCATCGACCTTGTGGCGCTCACCGTTGACGGCGAATATTGGGCGGTTCAGTGCAAGTGTTACGGTCCCAAAACCACCATCGAAAAGGGCACCGCGGACACCTTCCTCTCCACTTCTTCCCGCACCTTCGATGACTCAAAGGGCGTGAATCATCGCTTCTCCCACCGTTTCTGGATTTCCACCGCCAACAAATGGACCGGCAACGGCGACAAGGTGTTTCAAAACCAGGATCCGCCGGCATACGTTATCACTCCCGACGTGATAGCCGGCGATGAAAGCGTTGATTGGGACAAACTGGCTTCCGGCGTTGACGGCAGAGTCGCCGTAAAGAAAAAAATCATGACGCCCAAAATCCACCAAAAGGAAGCCCTTTCCGCCGCCCACGAGTATTTCAAAACCCATGACCGGGGCAAACTCATCATGGCCTGCGGCACCGGCAAGACCTTCACGTCTTTGCGCATGTGCGAAAACGAGACGGAAAACTCCGGTCTGATTCTTTTCCTGGCTCCCTCCATAGCCCTCATCAACCAGACCCTCAACGAGTGGCAGGCCTGCGCCCAAGACGACATATACCCCATCTGCGTTTGCAGCGACTCCCGGGCGTCCATGAAGCGCGAATACGACGACGAGGGCAGCGTGGGCGATTTGGCTAAGCCTGCCTGCACCGAACCCCGGGAGACGGCAAAGCGAATCTCGGACGCAGAAAAGACGGCGGCGAACATGGTTGTTGTCTACTCCACCTACC
>JAGDDM010000115.1 GCA_017958015.1 Abditibacteriota bacterium
AAGTTCGATCCGGAACCGGACTACATCCTGCTCTCCATGGGCACCAACGACCCGGAAAACAGCGCCTTCCTCACCGCCTACCAAGCGTGGATGGTAAGCGTCCGAGCGGCGGCCCCCAATGCGGTTTTGGTGCTCATAGTGCCCCCCTCCGGCAGCCACAGAGCCCAAATCACCCAAGCGGTGACCGCCTCAAGCGACGATAACATAATACTTATAGACCCCACGGCGACGAATGACATGGTTCGCCCCACCCAGGGCGCCGCCACGGGTATGGCCTACGACGGCATCCACCCCAACATGTACGGCCAGGGAATGTACGCCGCCTGCGTAGCAGCCCTACTGGCGAAGGAACTTGAAGCGAGGTAAAAATGCGAAAGCTTCTTATCGCTCTGCTTATTGCCCTTTCTTCGCCATCTTTCGCAGCCAAGACGATTCCGGTGACGGACGAAAACGTGTGCTTCTCGCCCTACACATGGAAAACCGTCACCTCCGGCGGCATCGCGGCCCGGGAAGCGGTGCTCCCCGGCGCCTACATCAAGATTGCTTTCAAAGGCACCTCAACCTTCGGCTTGGTTGTTGACGCCACCGCCACCCGGGGCGTCACCCACGAACTGCCCGTGTTGGAATACTCCGTCGACAACGCCCCCTTTCGGCTTGTCGCGATAGCCACGGACAAAGACGTCTACACCATCCCCATGGCAAGCGGTTTGACCTCATCAACCCACACCGTCGCCGTTTACCTGAGATCCTCCGGCAGCCTGACGAATCGCTACACCTCCAAAAAAAGCCACGTCATCGTAAAGGGCTTCGAGGTGGACGACAACGGCGCCACCGTTGAGCAAAACATTAAACCCAAAAGAATGATCGGCTACGGCGACTCCATCACCGAAGGCGTCGTGATTGAGCACGACGGAGGGCCCAACGCCCGCTGCGCTTGGCTGCCCATGGTGGCGAGCGCGCTTAACTGCGAATACGGTCAGGTCGGTGTCTGCGCCATCGGCTTCAGCAAGGGCGTGGACGACTGGCCCAAGTTCCAAGACTCCTGGAGCAGATACGACGCCGAAGCATCCCGTCTGGTAAACGGTAAGTTCGACCCGGAACCGGATTACATCATGCTCTCCATGGGCACCAACGACCCGGAGAACGGCTCCTTTTTCACCGCTTACAGCATATGGATGAGAAACGCCCGAGCGGCGGCTCCCAACGCGGTCATAGTGCTCATCGTGCCTCCCTCAGGCTGCCACAGAGAACAAATCACAAAAGCGGCGGCGACCGCCGGCAAAAACGTCATTCTCGTCGACACTCCCGAGACGAACATAGGCGTCCATTGGTACTCCGGCGCCGCGGCCATGTCATACGACGGCATCCACCCCAACATGTACGGTCAGGGCATGTACGCCTCCTGCATAGCGGCTCGGATTGTCGAGAAAATGGAGGTAAAATAAAATGAAACGAATCCTCATAATCGCGGCTCTCATTGCCGCCTGCTCAAGCCTTTGGGCTGCGGTGGTTCCCTGCACCGACAGCAACATCTACTTCTCGCCCTACACGTGGAAATCAACCGAGTTCGACGGCGGAAGCGCCATGGAAGCAACCTTCCCCGGCTCCTATATAAAGTTCAACGTCACCGGCAGCGCCAAGGCGGAGCTCATCGTCTGCGGCAAAGCCCAGTACGGTCTGACGGATGCGGCCCGGCCTCACATCGAGTACAGCATAGACGGCGGTCCCTTCACCGATTACCGGCTCCTCACCACCCAAGACGGCGATTACAAAATCACCATGGCAACAAGTCTTTCAAACTCCGTCGCCCACACGATTATCGTCTACTTCCGTTCCGCCCACCTGGGCTACGACCGCTGGGCGGGCACCCAGTCCCACCTGTTTATAAGAGGCATCGGGCTTAACAACGGGGGCACCCTGTCGAGACCCGCTCTCCGGCCCGGGCTCCTTATGGGCTTCGGCGATTCCATCACCGAAGGCGTGGGCGTGGACTCCTACTTCTCCACCTGGGACGACCTGACCCCCAACAACGCCCGGCACACCTGGATTCCCTTCGTGGCGGCGGCTCTGGACTGCGAATACGGCCAATTCGGCTCCGGCGGTCAGGGCATGATTAACACCGCCATGGCGGTTCCGCCGCTGCCCCAGACCTGGAACAAATACGACGCCGACACATCCAGACTTGTTGACGGCAAACTTGTCCCCCAGCCGGACTACATCCTCTGCGCCATGGGCACCAACGACACCACGGGAGGCAGCTTCCGCACCGCCTACATCAACTGGATTAAAGCCGTGCGCCCCGCCGCTCCCGACGCCAAGATTGTCATCGTCATGCCCCCCTCCGGCTACCACCGGGACGACCTGACCTACATCTTCCGAAACTGCGGCGACGACAACACAATCCTTATCGACACGGAAGAGCTGAACGGCATGATTACCGTAAACACCGCGGCCACCGGCATGACCTACGACGGCGTGCATCCCAATGAGTACGGACAGGCCATGTACGGCATCTCCGTGGCGTCCAAGATTAATGCGGCATCGCAAATGAGAGACATTTCTTGGATTACGCCTTACCGCTACGCGCCCGCGGGCGGCGCCGCCGAAGCGGTGTGGGAAGACGTAAGCCCCGGCGGATACGAATGCTGCCTGGGCCTCACCTCCGGCTCCAACGCCCTCTGCGACTGGACATACGTGGATGAACCCTACTGCGCCCTCATGCCCAAATCCCGCATGAGCGCCGGCAGAAACGTGTACCTCACCGTCCGACCCGTGTCCCGAACCGGGTATAAAGGCCCCTCCGTCACCGCCATGATTACCTACGCCAACCCCATGGCCACCCTCGACGACGTCATGACGGCCTCCAACGGAAAAACATTCTACCTGGAGGAACTCCTGAATGTCACCGGCGTCTTCTCCGACTGCGTCTTTGTCGAGAATGACAGCCGCACCCGGGGCATCAAGGTCATAGGCTCCTTCACCGACCTCACCGTCGGCGACACCGTCAAGGTCACCGGCAAAACCGCCTCCTCCGACGGCACCCGCGCCGTCACCGGCGGCAGCTGCATCAAGGCGGAATAGAAACAAGACACAAATATTGGGGCTGTAAAAAAATACCCCTCATACAAAGTTGAACCGCGGGCTCACCGAAAGGTGGGTCCGCGGTTCGTTTTGTGATATAATTAAGTATGCTAAAAAATAAAATATCACAAGCATATTTATACTACAAATCAGCTGAAATTGCCAATGGATCTTTCGAGAATCATAGATTTCTCCGATCCCCTGTACTCGTTCAATGAGGTTATGAACCGCGCAGACCTGTCGAAGTACCTCGCGAAAGAAAGGCGCGAGCGAAGAGGCCGCCGCGGATACAACCCCGAAACGCTTCTGAAAATAGTTCTGTTCGCGTTTACGGAAAACGGCTATTCCTCCGTTCGCGATATCGAGAAGCTGTGCAAAACGGACATTCGGTACATGTGGCTCCTCGATAACAGTCCCGCGCCGTCCTTTATGACTATTGAGAACTTCATAAAGAACAAACTTACCGTGAACATAGGCGACATATTCCGGGAAATCAACCGCTACATATTCTCCGTAATGAACGTGGACCTAAATCACGCTTACATCGACGGAACAAAGATTGAAGCCAACGCCAACAAGTACTCTTGGGTATGGAAGCGCGGCTGTATAAAGAACCGCGGGAAGCTGTTCGGCAAAATAACCGCTTTGCTTGAGGACATGAACAAGTCGCTTATACCCCACGGCGTGAGATTCGACATCCGCGAGGAATACGCAATCGAGTATTTGGAACAGATACAATCGGCGTTTCTCTCCCTTACCGGCTACAATCCCGAAAAGGCGGTACGGGGCAAGGGACATCATAAAACTCTGGAGCAGAGGCTGTATGATGATCTTGTGAAATATACCGAGAAGCTGAAGAAATACGCGGAGCATATAGCCATCTGCGGCGACGACAGAAACAGCTACTCCAAAACCGACCATGACGCCACGTTCATGCGGTTAAAGAAAGACTACATGCGGAATGACCGGCTCCTCCCCGCCTACAATGTTCAATTCATAACCTGCGACGAGTTTATCGCGGTTTGTGAGGTAATGCGGCACGCCGCGGACACGAACTGCTTCGTGCCGCTGATGAAGAAGTTTAACAAGCTGTACGGAATGTATCCGGAGTACCCGGTGGCGGACGCCGGCTACGGAAGTCTGAACAACTATATCTTCTGCGCCGAGATGGGTATGGGGAAGTACATGAAGTTCCCGATGTTCGACAAAACGGTACGGGACAAGGCGTATAGGGACGACCCGTTCCGAGCCGTGAACTTCCCCATTAACGAGAACGGGCGCCTTGTCTGCCCCGGGGGCAGGGAGTTTCACTACCTGAAGAGCCGCCCGATTAAGAACAATCACTACGGCAGGACGGAGGAGTTGTGGGAGTGCGAGAGTTGCGAGGGGTGCCCGCTGAAACCGAAGTGCACTAAGAGTTCGAAGAACCGTATCGTTCAGCTGAACAGAGAGTTGAGCGCGTACCACAGGGAGGTGCTCGAAAACCTAAACTGTGTTCACGGGAAACTGTTGCGGAGAAACAGGAGTATTCAGGCGGAGGGAGCCTTCGGAGAAATCAAGTGGAACTGCCGCTACACGAGGGCTCGACGGAGGGGACTTGGCGGGTTAGAACTCGAAATTACGCTGATGGCGTGCGGTTTTAACCTTTACAAGTA
>JAGDDM010000116.1 GCA_017958015.1 Abditibacteriota bacterium
GAAATTGCTACGATAACGCGGCTGCGGAAAGCTTCATCGGCAGGCTTAAATGCGAGTTCTTCAAGGGTAATAAATTCAAATCGGTAAAAGACTTTATCGAGAAGCTCAACGACTATATAGACTACTATAACAACAGGCGAATCAAACAAATATTATCCGGCTTGTCGCCTGCACAATACAGGCAACAAACCGGAATGGTTGCTTAGAAAAGCATTTTACTTACATTTTCGGGGTCCACACCAATCAACGGAGGAGCCGATATTTTTATGTGTTTACCAGTTTCTGAACCATCTCAGAGGGGAGATGGCGCTGAGGACGCCGGTGAATGTCTGGAGGACGGTTTTCTTCTTGTGAGGAATGTAGATGAGGTCGCCTCTGGTAAGGAGCGGATCGTCCGCTTCGCCTTCAAGAATCTTGGCCACGTCGTAGACGTTGGTTTCGCCCAAGGTACCGTCGCTGTTGTTGTGGGTGATGCGGACTTCGCTTATTTTGGCGGTTTCCTTGGTGATACCGCCGGCGAGACCGATAACTTCACTGAGGGTGAGTCTTGTCTTCATGGGGAACTGTCCGCTCTTGGGCACCGCGCCGATGACGGTGACGAAATATGTTTCCTGCTGGGGAACGAAGATGGTGTCGCCGTCGGAGAGAAGAATGTTGGCGGCGGGATCGTCTTCCATTGCGGCTTTGTAGTTCACGTTAATCGTTTCTTCGGTTTCGCCCCGCTTAACGGTGATGGCGCCTGTGTCCGCCTCGAGGGTGACGCCGCCGATGAGGCCCATAACCTCGCGGAAAGTGATAGTTTCCGCCTTGAGGGAAATCTCGCCTACCTTATTGACTTGACCGAGAATCATGATGGAACCGAAATCGTACATCTTGGGTACCACAACGGTGTCGTTGGACTGGAGCTCGATGTTGCAGAGCAAATCCTCGCCGCTGATGTACTTGGTGAGGTCTATGTTGATGACCTGATCGCCCCGCTGGACTGTGACTTTGGAAAGATCCGCGCTCTCTCCGTAGCCGGCGGAAGCGAGGGCCTGAACGACTCTGTCGCCCTTGCCGATTTCCAAAAGACCGGTTTTCTTGACCTCGCCAACCATGAAGATGCGCATCTTGGCCCGCTCCATGAAGGTGACCACCGCCGTGGGGTTAACCAGGTACTTCTTCATAATCTCGCAGATGATTTCGGAAGCCTCGGACGTGTTCTTGCCCAAAAGATTCACGAGACCCACGCCGCGGGGCATGAGAATGTTGCCCTGAGCGTCAAGCTCGTAGACCTTGCTGAAGTCCTCGTCGCCGGGCACCGCCACGGTGATTCTGTCGCCAACCTCAAGGGCGGAAGCGTCCGCGAAGATGGCGGAACCCATGGCAGCGAGCGCCGCCGCGAGTATGAAAAGAATAAAGATTTTTCGCATTTTAACCTCCCGGTAAAATAAAGGGAATTCAATATATTATACAACAAGCGGGAACCCAGGTCAAATTCGTCCCACATCTATATACGACGAAAAAAACGGAGTAAAGTTCCCCGCATTATATACCGGTGTGAAAGTTTTTTGTTTTTGCCGAAGCGTTTAAGCGAAAAACCGCCGGGGGCATCGGGATGATGACCCTCGGCGGTTGATTTCGGGTGCGTCGAAAAATTCGACTACTTTTTGAATTTGATCCCTTTCTTGTCGGCGTCGACTTTTATCTTATCTCCCTCGGCGAACTTGCCGGCCAGGAGTTCGGTGGAGAGTTTGTCCAGAACCTCCCGCTGGATGGTCCGCTTCAACGGTCTGGCTCCGAAGTCGGGGTCGTAACCGGCCTCGGCGATTTTCTCCTTGGCGGCGTCGGTAATTTCCAGGGTAATCTTGCGGGCGGCCAGTCTCTCGGCCACCTTGGCCAGCTGGATTTCCACGATGCGTTTAATGTCCTCTTTGCTCAGGGGCTCGAAGACGAGAATCTCGTCGATTCTGTTCAGGAACTCCGGTCTGAAGTAGGTCTTGAGGATGCTCTTAATCTCGTCGTTTCCTTCCGCGCCGCCCTTTCCGGCAAGCTCGAAAATCTTGTCGGAGGCGATGTTGCTGGTCATGATGACCACGGTGTTGCGGAAGTCCACGGTGCGGCCCTGTCCGTCGGTAAGTCTGCCGTCGTCCAGCAGCTGCAGCAGGATGTTGAACACGTCCGGGTGGGCTTTCTCAATCTCGTCGAAGAGCACCACGCTGTAGGGTTTGCGGCGGACGTTTTCCGTCAGCTGGCCGCCCTCGTCGTAGCCCACGTAGCCGGGAGGGGCGCCAACCAGTCTGGAGACGCTGTGCTTTTCCATATACTCCGACATGTCGATACGCACGATGTTGCGTTCGTCGTCGAAGAGGAACTCCGCCAGCGCCCGGGCAAGTTCGGTTTTGCCCACGCCCGTGGGTCCCATGAAGATGAAGCTGCCGATGGGTCTGTTGGGATCCTGCAGGCCGGCTCTTGCGCGGCGGACCGCGTTGGACACGGCCTCGATGGCGTCTTTCTGACCCACAACCCGGGCGGAGATGCGGTCTTCCATGTTGACCAGTTTCTGAATCTCGCCCTCCATCATGCGGCTTACGGGGATGCCGGTGCGGCTGCTGACAACGTCGGCGATGTCGTCCTCGTCAACCTCTTCCTTGAGCATCTTCTTCGTCTTCTGAAGCTCCGCCAGTTCCGCGGCTTTGGTGTCAAGGTCTTTGGTAAGTTTGGGAATCTCGCCGTGGCGGATTTCCGCCGCCCGAGTGAAGTCGCCCGCGCGTTCGGCGTTGGCTTCCTCGGTGCGGAGCCGCTCTATCTCGGCCTTGATGTCCCGAATGGCGGTGATGGCGGTTTTTTCGTTCTGCCAGTGGGCTTTCATGGCCGCGGCGGTTTCCTTTTTGTCCGCGATCTCCCGGTCAAGCTCTTCCAGAGCCTCCTTGGCGGACTCGTCCTTCCGCAGAGCCTCACGCTCAATCTCCAGCTGGACGATCTTCCGCTCCACCACGTCTATTTCCGTGGGCAGAGAGTCAATCTCCATTCTCAGTCGGGACGAAGCCTCGTCGATGAGGTCGATGGCCTTGTCCGGCAGGAAGCGGTCGGTGATGTACCGGTCCGACAGAACCGCCGCCGACACAAGCGCCGCGTCTTTGATGCGGATGCCGTGGTGGTTCTCGTACTTCTCCTTGAGACCCCGGAGGATGGCGATGGTGTCCTCCACGCTGGGCGGATTGACGGTAATGGGCTGGAACCGGCGCTCCAGAGCCGCGTCCTTTTCCACGTATTTGCGGTACTCGTCCAAGGTGGTGGCGCCAACGCACTTCAACTCGCCCCGGGCAAGCATGGGCTTAAGGAGGTTGGCAGCGTCAACGGCGCCCTCGGCGGCACCGGCGCCCACTATGGTGTGGAGCTCGTCGATGAAGAGGATAATCTCACCCTCCGCCGCCTTAATCTCCTTGAGGACCGCTTTCATTCTGTCCTCGAACTCGCCCCGGTACTTGGCGCCGGC
>JAGDDM010000117.1 GCA_017958015.1 Abditibacteriota bacterium
AAGATTCCCGGCGGAACTTTATCCTATTGTCGGATGTGGGCAGAGACTCGTCGCCGCTCACCAAGCGGTATTCCGCGTCGCCGATGAGGTAGTTCTCCGTGGGAGAGCCCGGGAAGGCCGCGTCAAGGCCGCAGACGAACAGGTATTCCCGCACCGAGGAGAGAGCCGACTCGATTGAGCAGACGCAGAGACAGCCCGGGGCGCTCACCTGGCGGCAAATACTCCCGTCGATAAGGGACTTGGCGGAATGAGCGGGATTGCCGTCGAACCGGAGCACCGCCTTCACGGACTCCTCGTCGAGATGTTTCTCCGCCTCATCCTCCCGAATGAGGGTGTACTTTTCGATGAACTCCTTCACCGGCAGAGCCAGCTCGGATCCCAGCCGAACCAAAACTTCATCCGCGCCGCAACGCTCAAGCCGCTCCCGATTCTTTTCGGCGTTGTCCCGAAGAGCCAGTGAACCCGCCGACTCGATAATCTCCGGCAGCGTCTCCTCATCGGCGCCGATAACCTCAAGAAGTTTCGCCCTATTGAAGCCCTCGCAGTAGACCATATCCCGCAGAGCGTCCGTGCCGTAATAGCCGTAGGTGCACCAGTAGCCGTAGCGCTTCAGCACCTTGCCGCCGTTTCCCGCGCCCAGGGGCAGTCCGCAGGTGAAGGTGACCGGCAGATTCAGCATGGCGCAATACTCCCGGAAAAGAGGAGCGTAGATATTCGTGTCCGCGGCGGCGATGAGGCATTTGTCGAGAGGGATGTTGTTATCGCGGATATAGGCGAGAATGTTCTCAACCTCGCAGGAAGGGCTGGCCGCCCGAGTGATATTCGCGAAAGCAACCTCCCCCGCTTGCCGCCGGAAAAGGTCGAAAAGGGACACTTCCGTCGCCTTGCCGCCGGATATTCTGTCCGCCAGCCGGCGCTCAAGGGGCTTAAGACGGCTCTCTTTGAGATACACGATCTCGCAACCCAAGGGCTCCGCCCCATCCGCCGCGGCCCGTATAAGCCCGACTTCATCCGTCTTGCTGCCTGCCGCCAGCTCCGCCTTATACCGCCCCAGAAGCTCCGTAAGAGCCTCACACCGCTCGGTAAAATCGCTCTCGGCGAAGGCGGTTTCAATGTCGTCGTCACCGGCGAACATACGCACGGAGCGGAGAGCGGAAGCGATTTGCCTGCCGTCCTCCCTTGAGGCGGCCCCGAAATAACCGATGCCGTCCGTGAGCCCGAAAAGCATGTTCTCCTCCTCGGAGCGGGAAACGAGTCGCCCCGTCGACATGCCGGAGCGGGTGAGAGCAAGAATCGCCAAATCCTTGGCGCCCATGACCCGCAGGCCGAAGGTGTCGACGCCCCACTTCGCCAGGGTCCGCAAAAACTCCGTGCCGCTCACGTTGGGTGCGAAAAGTATTTTTTCAATCATGGCAAAACCTCAATGTTTATCGTTACTTTAATTATACCTTTTCGGCGGCGTTTTATCAACAAAAAAGAGTCGCCGTTACGCGACTCTTTAGGTTGTTTGTTTTTAAGACCCGAACAGTTCGGCGGCTTCTTTCATCCGCTCCCGAATCTTAACTTCGAAAGGACATCTGCCCTCGCATCCGCCGCATCCCATACACTCGGAGGCGGTGTGCTCCAAGGTTCCGTAATGGGACGCCACGCTTTCGGGCACGGCGGGTTGGGATTTTGCCATGTCGAGAAACTTGTTCACCATGGCGATATCGATATTCACGGGGCAGGGTTTGCAGTGTCCGCAATAGACGCACTGACCGCTGTATGAGTGAAGCGGCGCGGAGGCTATAACGGAAGCGTAGTCTTTTTCGTCCTCGGAGGCGGTTTCGTAGGCCACGGCCGCGTCCACCTGCTCCTTTGTGTCAAAGCCAACGAGAATCGATTTCACCGCCGGTCTTGTAAGGGCGTAGTGAATACACTGAGCGGGGGTAAAGGCCGCGCGAAGGGTGATTTTTCTTTGTCAAAGAGTCTGCCGCCGAAAAAGCCCTTCATAACGGTAATGCCTATGTTCTTTTCCTCGCACAGCCGATAGAACTCCGCCCGCTGAGGGTCAATACCTGCTCCCTCACCGTCATAGTCTCCGAAGAGATTGTCGATATTATCCGTGGCGGGTTTCATGTCGAAGGCGGGATTTACGCTGAACATAATCATCTCGATAAATCCGCACTCCGCCGCCAACTTGCCCACAACCGGATTATGGGTGCTCATGCCGATGTGGCGGATTGTACCGGCGGCCCGGAGCTCCCGCACATAATCGAAGTAGTCGCCCTTTACGCAGGTCTCCCACTCCGCCTCGGAATCGATGTAGTGCATCATTCCCAGGTCGATATAGTCGCCCCTAAACCGCTTTAACTGGTCCTCAAAGGCGGGCTTCACGTATTTCATGTCCCGGGTACGGACATACTGACCGTTTTGGTGGGTGGAGCCGATGTGGCCCTGCACAATCCAGTTGTCTCTGTCTTCGGATATTACTTTGCCGATAATATCCCTGGATTTGGGGTCCGGCATCCAGCAGTCAACGATATTTATACCCTTTGACGCCGCGTAGCGCATCACATCCTCGGCCTCCGCCGGGTCGTGGCGCTCAAGCCACTCGCCGCCGAAGCCGATTTCGCTCACCTCAAGCCCCGTACAGCCCAGTTTGTTGTATTTCAATTCAGGGACTCTCTCAAAACCTTGACGATTTCGTCCCGGGTGAGAACTTTGTAACCGCCGGTGAGAACGATAACCTTGTCGGCTATATCCTCAATCATGTCCTCGGTGGCGCCCAAATCGGTTATGTTCATCACAAGGCCGATTTCTCTCATCCAAGCTTCGAGAGCCGCAAGGCCTTCTTCGGCGACCTCTTTGTCGGTTTTACCTTCGGGATTTACATTCCAGACTTCCGTGGCGAAGCGTTTGAACTTGGCAAGTCCCGCTTCCAGAATGCATCTGAAGTAAGGCAGAGTTACCGCCGCCAAAGTCATTCCGTGGGTAGCGTCGGTGTAGCCGCCCACAGCCTGACCCAGCATATGAACCATCCAGTCGGTGGTTTTGCCCTTGGCGATGAGGGTATTGAGAGCCCAGGTGGCAGCCCACATAATATTGGAACGGGCTTCGTAATCTTCGGGGTTCTTCACCGCTACCCGGGAAGCGTCGATAACGGACTTCATAAGCGCCTCGGCGATGTAGTCGCTGACGTTGGTGTCGTCACCGGAGAAGTACTGTTCGCAGATGTGGCTGAAAATATCGTATATACCCGCGATCATCTGATACTTGGGCAGGGACATGGTGTATTTCGGATTGAGAATCGAGAACTTGGGCATCACTTCGGAACCGAAAACATGGCCGATTTTCGTGTTTGTGGCGCTGTCGGTAATGACGGAGCCGCCGTTCATCTCCGAGCCGGTACCCGCCATGGTGAGCACGCAGCCCACGGGAAGAATCTCGCAACTCGGTTCCTCAAAGCGGAGGAAATACTTGTCCCAGGGGTCCTCGTCGCAGTTGACGGACACCGCCACAGCCTTGGCGTAGTCGCAGCAGGAACCGCCGCCCACCGCCAGAAGCAAATCGGCCTTGGCGTCCCGAGCGATTTTCACGCCCTCGCGGAGTTTGTCCGTAGTGGGATTGGGCATAACGCCTCCGTCCTCGAAAACCGTCTTGCCGTTGGCCTTAAGAACGGACAGAACATCGTCGTAGAGGCCGGTTTTCTTGATGGAACCGCCGCCGTAAATAAGAACCACGTTCTTGCCGTACTTGGGCAGCTCCTCATTCAAAAACTTCAGCGAGTCGTCGCCGAAATAGAGTTTTGTGGCGTTAAGATACGAAAAATTACCGATCATTTTTGTCTCCTTATATATACAAAGGAGGCAAGGCGGTTTGTACGCCGCTTTGCCTCCCTATGTTCTAAGTAAAGATTACTTGTCCGCTATGGCAGCCTGAGCCGCGGCCAGCTTAGCCACGGGGATTCTCTTGGGGGAGCAGGAAACGTAAGTGAGGCCCGCCTTGTGGCAGAACTTCACGGAATCCGGCTCGCCGCCGTGCTCGCCGCAAATACCCAGCTTGATGCCGGGGTTGACGGCCTTGGCGTCGTCCACGCAAATCTTGACCAGTCTGCCGATACCCTTCTGATCGATGGTCTCGGTGGGGTCGGTCTTGAAAATCTGCTTTTCGATGTAAAGGGGCAGGAACCGAGCGGCGTCGTCTCTGGAAATACCGTAACCCATCTGGGTGAGGTCGTTGGTACCGAAGCTGAAGAACTCGGCTTCCTTGGCGATTTCGTCGGCGGTGAGAGCGGCCCGAGGAATCTCGATCATGGTACCGATCTTGTAGGCAACTTCCACACCCGCGTCGGCCATAACCTTGGCGGCGACTTCCTTAATCTGCTTCTTGATGTAGACAAGCTCGTTCACGGTGGATACGAGAGGAATCATAATCTCGGGAGAAGCGGTCTTGCCGGCCTTGACGGCTTCACAGGCGGCGCCGATGATGGCGGAAACCTGCATGTTCACGATGCCCGGGAAGTAGATGGAAAGTCTGCAGCCCCGGAGACCCAGCATGGGGTTGGCTTCGTGCATCTCAACAACCTTGGCGAAGACTTTCTCTCTCTCCGCGAGGAGAGCCGGGTTGTCGCCCTTAACGCGAAGCTCGGTAATCTCCACCAGCATGTCGTTCAGGTTCGGGAGGAACTCATGGAGCGGCGGGTCGATGAGTCTGATGGTGACGGGCTTGCCCTTCATGGCATCGAAAATCTCGGCGAAGTCGCCCTTCTGGAGAGGCATGAGCTTAGCGAGAGCGGCGTCTCTGGCAGCGTCGTCGTCGGCGAGGATCATATCCTGCACGAGGGCGGCTCTGTCGCCCAGGAACATGTGTTCGGTGCGGCAAAGGCCGATGCCTTCGGCTCCGAGAGCCATGGCGGCGGCGGCGTGCTGAGCGTTGTCCGCGTTGGCTCTGACGCCCAGCTTGCGGTACTCGTCAACCCAACCCATGAAGGTGCCGAAGTCGCCGGTCATGGAAGCGGGCTCGGTGGGGATGGCTACGTCGTAGACTTCGCCCAGGGTGCCGTCGATGGAAATGGTATCGCCCACACCGAAGGTCTTGTCGCCGATGGAGAAGGTGTCGTTTTCTTCGTGGAACTTGATGGCGCCCACGCCGCAGACGGTGGGAATACCGTACTGTCTGGCGATGAGAGCCGCGTGGCTGGTTCTGCCGCCTCTGGAGGTGAGGATGCCGCTGGAGGCTACCATGCCGCCCAGGTCGTCCGGGTTGGTCTCTTCGCGGACGAGGATGACGTTCTTGCCTTCGGCTTTGAACTTCTGAGCGGTGGGAGTGTCCATGGCCACGACGCCGCTGGCGCCGCCGGGTCCGGCGTTAAGGCCGGTGGCGATGGGCTTCAGACCCGCGGGCTTAACCAGTCTCGGGTGCAGAAGCTGCTCGAGGGCGTTGGGCTCGACTCTCATGAGGGCTTCTTCCTTGGTGATGAGGCCTTCGTTTACCATGTCGATGGCAATCTTAACGGCGGCCACGCCGGTTCTCTTACCGTTGCGGCACTGGAGAATGAAAAGTCTGCCGTGCTCGATGGTGAACTCAAGGTCCTGCATGTCGCGGTAGTGGTTCTCGAGGGTGAGAGCGATGTCGCAGAACTGCTTGTAGATATCGGGGAACTCGTTTTCAAGCTGAGCGATGGGTTCGGGGGTGCGCACGCCGGCGACAACGTCCTCGCCCTGAGCGTTCTTCAGGAACTCGCCGAAGAGCTTGTTCTCACCGGTGGCGGCGTTGCGGGTAAAGGCTACGCCGGTGCCGCAGTCGTCGCCCATGTTGCCGAATACCATGCACTGTACGTTGACGGCGGTACCCAGGTCGTGGGAAATCTTTTCGCGGTTGCGGTAGAGAATAGCCCGCTCGTTGTTCCAGCTCTTGAAAACGGCGGTGATGGCAAGGCGGAGCTGCTCCATGGGATCCGTGGGGAAGTCCTTGCCGGTAACTTTCTTGAAGTAATCCTTGAACTGACCGAGGAGAACCTTCAGGCCCTCGGCGTCGACTTCGGTGTCGAACTTGGCGCCCTTTTCGGCCTTCAAAGCGTCGAAAATCTTCTCGAAGTTCTCTTTCTTGAGGGCGGGATAGTCGCCGGAGAGAACGATGTCGGAGAACATCATAACGAAGCGGCGGAAGGAGTCGTAGGCGAATCTCTCGTTGCCGCTGGCGGCGATAATACCCTTCAGAGTCTCGTCGTTGAGACCGAGGTTAAGAACCGTGTCCATCATACCCGGCATGGAGAACTTGGCGCCGGAGCGAACGGAAACCAGGAGCGGATTCTCGGCGGAACCGAGCTTCTTGCCCATGTCCTTCTCAACGTCCGCCAGAGCGGCGAGAACCTCTTCCCAAAGTCCTTCGGGAAGCTCACCGAGCTTGGTGTACTCGTTACAGGTCTTGGTGGTAATGGTAAAACCGGGAGGTACCGGCAAACCGATGTTTGTCATTTCGGCCAGGTTAGCGCCCTTGCCGCCGAGGAGGTCGCGCATGGTGGCGTTGCCTTCTCTGAAAAGATAAACTCTCTTTTCCATTAAATATAATCCTCCAGTTAAATTAATCCGTATTTACGGTGATTACACACACCAAAGAATAGGTGACTGTGTTTCGCGCAATCACCTATTCTTGTGATGTCATATGTTACTTTTTGTCTTCGCCCTTGTTTTCGGCGGCGGGATTGTTTCCGGCGGTTTCGGGAACGTTGATTTCGCCGGCGCGCTTCTTGATATCCTCGGGGATACCTCTGTACTTATCGGCGTTGACCTTAATCTTGGAGTTGCCGATAAAGGCCTTCATATCCTTGCGGAAGGTGCTGGCCTGAGCGCCCTTCTGAAGCTGCAGCTGCTCTTTGATGAGGTCCTTAACGTCCTCGAAGCGCTGAACCTTCTTGGGCTGAGACTGGTCAACCTTGAGGATAACCCACTGGTTCTGTACGTTGAAAGGAGCGGAGAAAGTCTTGGGTTCCAAGGAGAAAGCTCTCTCCAAAATGGGCTTGGGAACCTTGGACTCGGCGGTGTTGGAAATCCAACCCAAAACGCCGCGCTGTCTCTTGGTAACCGGGTCGTCGGACTTGGCTTCGGCTACGGCGCCGAAATCCTTGCCCTGCTGGAGAAGCTTGTAAGCCTCGTCGATCTTGACCTTATCGGGAGTGATAATGGCACTGATCTTAACCTTGGCGGGATCGATGAAGGGAGAAGGAGATCTCTTGATACCGTTGTTGTAAACGTCCTTCACTTCCTGGTCGGAAATCTTGACACCCTTGCCCAGAAGGTTGTTGAAAGCCAACTGATAGCGGAGGGTCTGAACCCATTCGTCCTCGGTCATACCCTGCTGGGTGAGGGTGGCGGCAAGCTCCGGAGAGTTGCGCTTGATGAGCTTAACTCTGGCGTCCAGCTGTTCCTGAGTGGGCATGAGCTTTTCTTTGTCCGCGAGCTGAAGAACCAACTCTTCGTTGATAATCTGCTGAACGATGTAGCGGCCCGCAGGCTGAGTTCCGCCGTTGGGAACGCTGACCTGAACTCTTTCGAGTCTTGCCATAAATTCGTCTTTGGAGATCTTCTTTCCGTTGACGACGATCATTGTTTTTCCGCATCCGGAGAGGAGGATGGCGGAAATTGCCACTCCGACGAGAGCGACGAGTTTCTTGTTGATTGTCATACAAAAACTCCCTAAAATAATTTTTTCGGCCGTTTTCGCGGAATTCCGTTAATTCCGCAACCATTGTATATTTTATAACGAAAACGGCTGTCTTGTCAAGCACGGGATAAACCCTATCTTATTAATACGTAATAAAATACGGTTTTGCTCCCGAAATTTCCGAAAAAAACCGATTATTTCGCGATTTTTTCCGCCCCGGCCTCGGTAACCTTCACGTCGAAGGTCTCGCCCCGCAGGGAAATTCCCTTAACGGTGAGGGATTTCCATTTGTTCGGCAGAGCCGGTTTGAACTCAAGCTCCGCTTCCGGGTCGTCGTAGTCCAGCTTCGCCCCCAGGAAACCGTAGAGCACCGCGTTCAGCGTCCCCGCCGCGCCGGTCATGAAGTACATGTTGGTGTAGGTCTTCGGCGCCTTTTCGTTGAAATACATAAGGCCGCCCCGCATGTAGGGCTTGTAGCTTTTCTCGAAAAGTTTGAAGGCTTCCTCGGCTCTGCCCAGTCTGGCGGCGATAACCGCGTGGGCGGAACGGGACATGGCCGGTCCCTTCTCGTTCACCTTGTCCTTGTAGAACTCGTATGTGTTTTTGTTTATCTCCGCCGCGCCCTCGTCCTTTTCGCGGAACTGCAGAGGGTACACAAGGAGCTCCGCGTCGGCCTGCTTTATGGTCTGATCCTCGTAGCCGTCGTAGTTCAGGTACTTTTTCCCCTTCTCGTCGAAGGGAATGTACATATTTTCGGCCACCCGCTCCCAATCGGGATTCACTCTGTCGCCCACAATCCGGGCGGCCCGGGCGGCGAAAGTCAGGTTCATGGCGGCTATGGCGTTGGTGTAGACGCTGTTGTCCTTTATGCCCGCGTCCTCGTCCGGGGGCACCACGCGGAGAATCTCGTAGTCCCTATCCGTGCGCTCCGCCTTGGAGAGCCACCAATCGGCGGTGGCCTTTATGACCGGCATACCCCGCTTCTTGAGCCAACCCTCGTCGCCGGTGGCAAGGAAATACATCCACTGGGCAAGAGCCACGTCGCCGTTAATGTGGCGTTCGTGGTAGTAGTCTATGCCCTCCGGCGCCGCCTCCACTCCGGTGTAGCCGCTTTCCCAAGGATATTGGGCGCCGTCCATGTTGTCCTTTCGAGCCATAATCTCCGCGCCCGGGAGCATGTCGTAGCGGTAGTCAACAACGGTGGCGGCGTACTCCGGGTACATAAGCAGCAGCGTGGGGAAAATCCACACGTCCGCGTCCCAGAAAACGTGTCCGCAGAAAGCCGCGTCGGAAAGACCCATGGGCGGCACGCTGCAACCCACACCCTCCCGAACGCTCTCGGTCAGGTAGAAGAGGAAACTCCGAACCGCCTTTTGGCCGTCGGGGTCGCCCTCGATGATTATATCGTGGGTATTCCACAGCTCTTCCCAGGTCTTTTCGTGGGACTTCACCGCCGCCGGAATGTCGCCGCAAACCTCGTCCAAAGCGCCGGCAACGATTGCTTTCACGTTTTTGTTCTCCCAGGAGTGGCAAATATCGACGGCGGAAACGATGGACAGGGTAAGAGGACTGTTTTTCGCCGCGTCGATTTCCGCTTTGGAGGATTTCGTCTCCTTGCCGGGCTTCTTTTCGCCCTCGACGATACGCTTGCCCACGGCGATTCTTATACGGCTGTTTTTGGTGTTGTACACCGCGAAGTCCTCGCCGGTTTCGTACACCGCCAAGGACTCGTTGTCCTCCCGGGGAGCGAAGCTCGACTCAATCTCTATCTTGCCGCCGAAGTTGGGGGTAAGGCGGAGAGTCATAACCGCCGCTCCGGGCTTATCTCTGAGGGCGTACAAATCCATGCGGCCGGTGAGGTGCTTCCGCCCGGCGGACCAGGTGCCGATTGTGGATATAACGCCGTGTTTCATATCCACAACCTGCCGATAATCCGCCTTGGGGTTCAAATCGAACTCCGTCCGATTGCCCTTTTTGTCAACGGCGGCAATCTTCAGCTCCGCCCAGGAGCGGAGTCCCACAATGTTTTCCTTGTCGTAGAGACCGGCGATGAAAGTGCAGCAGGTGTCGTCGCCCCAACCCTTGTTTTTGATTCGGGCGGACATGAAGCCGTCGCCGGCGTAGGTGCCGTATTCGCAGGCGGGATCCTCGGATATGAGGGTGTAGCCGTCATCCTTAACCGTGTCTATGTACGGATTCTTCGGCAACGGCCCGAAAAAACACAAAAAACAAGCCCCGCACACCGCGAGAACCGTGAGTAAAATCAAAAATTTTTTCATGTTGCGCCTCTTTATTTCTTTCGGCAGACGAAGAATAGCCTGTCGCTTCTGCGGGTGGGTTTGCGGAAGCGGTAGGCGTGGAAAATATCCAAAGTCTCGAACCCGGCCTCACAGAGCCACATGGAGAGCTCCTCCGGCAGGTGTCCCCGCTGGATGTGGGTTTCCTTGAACTCCGCCGTCTCCCCGTTTTCCGTCACCTGAAAAGTCATATCCACGGTGCAGATGCGGGTGCCGTAGTCGTAGGAACTGCGCCACACGTGCCGGGGAGTGTCCGTGAGCCCCACTCTGTCGAAAAACTTGTGAGCCAGGGCGTAGACCGTGTTCACGTCGAATATGAACATGCCGCCGGGCTTCAGGTGGCCGGCGATTCGTTTGAAGGCCTCTTTCACCTTCTCCGGCTCCGTCACGTAGTTCACGCTGTCGAAAAGACTGACGGCGGCGTCGAAATCCTTCTTGGGCAAATCCAGTTCCGCCATGTCCGACACGCGATAATCCACGGCGCCCTCTTTGCGCCTTGCTATCTCAATCATATCCGGGGCGATGTCGATTCCGGTGACGGAATAGCCCCGCTCGTCCAAAATCTGACTGACGTTGCCTGTGCCGCAGGCCACGTCAAGAACGGTCTTGGGCTCGAAGTTGTTCCTGATAAAAATCTCTTCCAGATAGTCCACCCAATAGGAGTAGCGGACCCCGGACATGAGCATGTCGTAGTATTCGGCCAGAGTCTTAAACTGATTGGCTTCGCTCATTTCGACACTTCCTCGTACAAATCGTTCCCCTCGGAGTCGTTGATGACGGTGACGGGCAGGTCCTCCACCTCAAGACACCGTATGGCCTCGCAGCCCAAATCCTCGTATGCCACAACCTTGCAGCTCTTTACGCGCTGAGCCAGCAACGCCGCGGCGCCTCCGGTGGCGGCGAAGTAGACCGCCCCGTTCTTTTTGAGTGACTCCCGAACCTCTTTGCTCCGTTTGCCCTTGCCCACGCAGCCGGCGAGGCCCTTGTCGAGAAGTGTGGGGGTGAAAGCGTCCATGCGCCCGGAGGTGGTGGGTCCTATGGAACCGATGACTTCTCCGGGTTTGGCCGGTGAGGGACCGGCGTAGTATATCACCTGACCGGTTATGTCGAAGGGGAGTTTTTCGCCCTTTTCGATGAGGGTCATGAGCCGTCCGTGGGCGGCGTCCCGGGCGGTGTAGAGGGTACCGGAAAGGAGCGCTCTGTCACCGGCCCGCAGAGATTTCGCCGTCTCCTTGCTCATGGGGAGAGTAATTCTCTTTACTTCCATCGTATCACCTCGTGGCGGGCGGCGTGGCACTGAATCGTCACGGCCACGGGCAGAGAAGCGATGTGGCAGGGGTGGGACTTCACGAACACCGCCAAAGCCGTGGTGTCGCCGCCGTAACCGGCGGGTCCGATACGGAGCTTGTTGATTTCCGCGAAAAGCTCCGCTTCCAACTCCGCGTCTATGGGGTTGTCCGCCTTTGAGCCTATCTCCCGAAGGAGGGCTTTTTTCGACAGCAGCCCCGCGCCGTCCATGGTGCCACCCAGACCCACGCCCACGATAATCGGCGGGCAGGGATTGGGCCCGGCGGTCTTAACCGTCTCAATGACGAAATCGACAACGCCCTTTTTGCCCTGGGCGGGCTTCAGCATGGCCACTTTGCTCATGTTCTCCGAGCCGCCGCCCTTGGGAGCGATCGTAATCTCAAGGCCGTCGCCGGGAACGATTTCCGTGTTTATCCAGGGGGGGGTATTGTCGCCGGTGTTTACTCTGTCCAGAGGGTGCCGCACTATGGACTTGCGGAGATAACCCTCGGTGTAGCCCTCGCCCACGCCCTCACCGATAGCGTCGGTGAGATTGCCGCCGGTGATATGCACATCTTGGCCGATCTTAACGAAAACGATGGTAAAACCGGTGTCCTGACAAATGGGAACTACCTTTTCCCGGGCGATGGCGGCGTTTTCCTCAAGCTCTCCGAGGACGCCCCGGGCGATGGCGGATGTGTCCCGCTCCTTCGCCTCGGACACGGCTTTCGACACGTCCGCGGGCAGGAAGCAGGCGGCCCGCACACAGGCCTCCGCGACTTTCGCTCTTATCTCATCGCAGCCGATTTCCCAC
>JAGDDM010000118.1 GCA_017958015.1 Abditibacteriota bacterium
GACGGAGTATCCGAGGTCGGTCTCACATTCCGCTCATACTATTGGGTTTTCAGGACATAAAGGCTCGGCAAAAAAACCGAGCTGTTTTTGTATTAGGAGGAACTCAAATGAAGAAAGTTTATCTCATGGCTCTCGCGGCTCTTGCCGCCTTCGCTTTCGCCGGTTGCGACACGGAAGTGTCCGAGAAGGACGTGAAAGAGGACGTTCGGAAGGAAGCGGAAAAGATTGTCTACAACCACGACACTCTCTACCAGACGGCTCTGCTGCAGTCGCTTACTCTGGGCAATTTCGACGGCAGCATCACCGTGGGCGACTTCCGCAAGAAGGGCGACACGGGTCTGGGAACCTTCCAGAGCGTCAACGGCGAGATGATTATGCTTGACGGCAAGGTTTACCGGGCCGCTTGGGACGGCACCGTTGAGGAAGTAAAAGACGACGAGACCATTCCCTTTGCCGCCACCACCCACTTCGACGAGGACTACACCATCGAGCTCACGAACATCAACGACCTTGAGACCTTGACTCGCATCCTGTCGGACTACGTGAACGAGAAGGGCAAGAACTACATCTACTGCGTGAAGGTTGAGGGCGATTTCGATACCTTGAACCTGCGCAGCGTGAAGCCCCAGACGAAGCCCTACAAGACTCTGGCCGAGGCCATGAAGAGCGACCAGGTGTTCTTCGACTATGAGAACCTTGGCGGTACCATTGTTGGTGTGTACTGCCCCAACTATCTTGACGGCGTCAACTTCTACGGCTGGCACATGCACTTCCTGAGCAACGACCGGGAGAAGGGCGGCCACCTGCTGGGTGTGAAGTTCTCCAAGGCTACGGTTAAGATCGACCTCACCAACGGCGTGGACATCTTCATGCCGGACACGGACAAGTTTCAGGAGCTCAACCTTGCCGCTGACCAGGGCGACGACATCAAGAACGTGGAAGCCGGCAGAAAGTAATATAACAAACAACATCCCCTCGGAGCGAATCCGAGGGGATTTTTTGTTGCGGTTTTTACGCTTTGTTGAAGTTCGTTTTTGCCTGCTTGCACCGAGGGCATTTCCAGTCCTCGGGAAGTTTGTCGAAGGGTGTTCCGGCGGGCACACCGTTATCCGGGTCTCCCTTGTCGGGGTCATAGACGTAGCCGCAAATGCCGCATACGTATTTTCCGGTGGCGGTTTTGTAGGTAATCTCTCCTACGGGCAAAGTTTCGGTGGGATTGTCCAGGTCCACGACTCTGAGGTTTTCCAGGTTTTCGTATCCCAGAGGCGTATGGGTTGAGAGATACACGGTGGGGTTGTTTCTTATGAATTCCCGCACGTTATTGAGTGTTTCTCTCGCGGCCGCCTTGTCCTCATACACCACCGACAGCTTGTCGGCGTAGAGCGCTTCGTCGGTGTAGGTCACGTCTCCGTGGAACATATAGAACAGGCCGTCGCTTTCGGCGATGATGATGCTGTTTCCGTTGGTGTGGCCTTTGGCCTTGATAAGATACACGCCCTCGGCGATTTTCTGCGCTGCGGGGAAGTTGTGATAAGGGCCGTCGGCGTAATCGGCTTTGACTATGTTGTCGCCCTCAAGTCCCAAGGCCTCCGCTTCCTCCGGCGCCATATATATCTTCGCGTTGGGGAAGGATCGAAGCTCGCCGGTGTGGTCCTCGTGCTTGTGGGTCACGAGAATCTTGGACACCTGCTCCGGCTTGTATCCGGCGTCCGCCAAGGCGGAGACGTAGTCTTTGATTCTGCTGCCGAGATAGATGGCGCTGTCCTCTTCCGGCACCGTATCCGGTGCTTCCAAAGGCATTCCGGTGTCCACGAGAATCACCTCGTCGCCGGTGTCGATAAGGAAGTTCTGAAGGCTTGAGCGGTACCTGACGGTGGGGTCGAACTTCTCCGGCCCGTCCTCGCCGCCCAAGGCGAAGGGCTGGGTCATAAAGCCCTTTTCGTAGAGTTTAATCGCTTTGATAATCATGTTCGAATCCTTTCCTATGCAAGCGGTATTATAATATTATCAAAAGAACCGGCCCCGCGTCAACAAAAACCGGATATGTTTCGCGGTTTTTCCCGTCTGTATAAGAGTACGTACAAAACCACCTGCCAAGGAGACAGCGATGAAACGATTTTTAGCCGTCGCCGTCATGCTCTGCGTGGCCGCGACTCTCTCAAGCGCCGACAAGTGCCCGCAGAAATGCGACAAGCCGGCCAACGACATCACCGAAATGGTCTTTATCCTCGACCGCAGCGGCTCCATGGGGGGCCTTGAGTCCGACACCATCGGCGGTTTCAACTCCATGATTAAGGAGCAGAAGGGCAAAAAGGGCGAGGCCTACGTCACCACAATCCTCTTCGACAACAAAGTTGAGACCCTCCACAACCGGCTGCCCATAGCCAAGGTGAAGCCCATCACCGAAAAAGACTACTTCGTCCGGGGCAGCACGGCCCTGCTGGACGCCGTGGGCAGCGCGGTGGCCAAGGTGGACGCCGCCCGCAAGGACATGGCGAAGAAGGACATCCCCGCCCACACCGTGTTCGTCATCACCACCGACGGCCTTGAGAACGCCAGCAAGGAATACACCACCAAAGCCGTGAAGAGCCTTATCGAGAAGCACAAAAAGCTGGGCTGGGAGTTCGTCTTTATCGGCGCCAACATGGACGCCGTGGAAGCCGCCGGCCGCATCGGCATCGACAGAGGCAACGCCGTCAACTACGTCAACGACGGCGCCGGCATCGGCAACGTCTACAAAGGCGTGTCCAAGAAACTCGAAGCCACCCGCAACGGCGACGCCGACTCCCCCGAATGGAGAGAGGACATCGACAACGACTACAACAACCGCGGAAAATAATTAAAGATACCTACCTTTCGTAAGATTACCGCCCCTTCGACAATGTCGAGGGGGCGGTGGTTTTTTTTTGCGTTGACAATTATCTCGTATCGGGTTAAAATAGATATAATCAATAATGTTGTGAGAAGGGAAACTCAATGACGATTTTGGAAAAACGCGAAATGTCCGAAGAGGACATAAAAAGCAAATATATAACTCCGGCGCTTCAAAATAGCGGTTGGGA
>JAGDDM010000014.1 GCA_017958015.1 Abditibacteriota bacterium
CGCTACCGCAAGACGCTGATGTTCTTCGACGACTTCGCCGAGAAGTCCGCGGAGACGCTGCGCAAGCGGGGTGAAATGGGCTATTTCGACTATCTCTACTACCTGCGGGAGATGCTCCGAAAGGACGCGGAGACCGGCGGCAAGCTCATACGCCGAATCAGAGCCCGCCGAAACCGGTTCCTCATCGACGAGTTCCAGGACACGGACCCCCTGCAGGCGGAGATATTCTTCTACCTCTCCACCGACAACCCCAACCCGAACTGGCGGGAGTGCGTCCCGGAGCCGGGCTCCCTGTTTATCGTGGGCGACCCCAAACAGTCCATATACCGCTTCCGGGGGGCGGACATCGCTTCCTACGGCGCGGTGCGGAAGATATTCGCGGAAAGCGGCGGCGAGGTTGTTTCCCTCTCCCGCAACTTCCGCTCCCAAAAACCACTTACGACCATGTTCAACCGGACCTTTTCGAAGCTCATGCAGCCGATGGACGACCACGCGGTGGGCTTCGAGGAGATACCGGAGGAGAACAAACCGGCGGTGGGCATGACCGGCGTGTATAAGTACGACTGCGATCCCAAAACCGACCCGGAGGACGTGGCCAAATTGATTCTTTCCCTTTTGGGCAAGCCTATCCGAGAAGGCGAGGAGACGAGACCGGCTGCGTGGCGCGACTTTATGGTTATAACCTACCGCAAAACCCATATGGATAAGTATATCGCCGCCTTCGACAAGTATAACATCCCCGTGCGGGAGGAGGGCGTCAACGCCTTCGACAGGTGCCCGGTGTTCAGGGCCGCCTGTTTCATCATCGCCGCCGCCTTCGACCCCAAGGATACGCTTTCGGAGTACGGCGCTCTCCGTTCCGGTGCGTTCGAGCTTTCCGAGGAGGATATTCTCCGCGGGACCGAGGCCTGCGTGGAGGCTAAGAATCTTATAGCCGACTACGGAGATACTCTGCGGAATCTGCCCTTGGGCGCGGCCGTGGAGGAGACGGTGGAGCGGTTCGACCTCATCGACAAATTGGGAACCACGGACTTCGAGTACGTCCGCTACGCAGCGGAGCTCATTCGGGCGGCGGAGAAGCGTGGCGACATCACCTCCATGGGCGAGTGCGTCAACTTCCTGAAAGATATGCTGGAGGGGAAGCAGGGGGACGAGCGGTGCCTTACCCTTTCGGAAAACGAGAACCGGGTCCACATCGCCAATCTCCACAAGGTGAAGGGTCTGGAGGCTCCCATCGTTATTCTCCCCAGCGCCGCCGAGAAGACGCCCTCAAGGATGGTGCCCCTTTATCACCGCAGCAAGGACAGTATATACCACTTCGGTCTGCTGGGTCTGGGCAAGTTCAAAAACTCCTATTCCGTGGGCACCGCCGCTTTCGAGGAACAGAAAAGGCGGGAGGAGTTGGCCTGCGACGCTGAGGAGCTGCGGCTTCTGTACGTGGCCGCCACCCGGGCAAGGGACGTGCTCATCATCGCCGACAACGACAAATCGCCCTGGACGAGGCTGGTGAAGTACGCCGAGGAACGAATGGCCAAGTCCGACGCCGCGGCGCCGGAACCCGAGGGCGAGACGCCGCCGCCGGCGGTTATACCCGCGGAGTTCAACACCGAGGCCTCATACGAAATCGTGCGGCCCAGCACGGTTCAGCCCGAGGAGGATAACAGGCCCAATCTCGTCTTCGATGACGCGAATCCGGCGGATTTGACGGAAAAGGCGTCAAGCGATGAAGCGGTGCGTAAGGGCACTATGGTCCACGAGCTTATGGAATCTTTGGTTTCCTCCCGGGGTAAAATCGACGACGTCGCGACGGTGCGGAATATCTGCGCCAAGCACGACGGGGCGGAGTATGAGTCCATGCTCCTGCGTGTCGCCCACACCATGCGCCACGGCGGCTACGAGCAGACAAACGGCCTCCCCGCCGATATCCTCGGGGAGCTTATGACCGCCGAGGAAGTCTTCTGCGAAGTGCCCTTCTGCCGCAAGGATGGGAGCGATATCCACAACGGTGTCATCGATCTGCTCTACCGCAAGGACGGCAAGTGGCATATCGTCGACTACAAAACCAACCGTTCGAGCGTGGGACTCGATGAACACTACAAAGGCCAGATGGATGAGTACATGGCTGCCTTCCCGGACGCGGAGGACGCGAGGATATATCACATTGAGTTGAAATAATCAAAAGCCCCGACAAATGTCGGGGCTTAAACTTTGAGTTTGCGGTTCACGGTTTCGGTGAACAGCAAAATGAGGAGCAGAAAGGCGGGGATGGCGATGGGGAATATCCCCATGCCGGCGTGTCGGGTGAGGACTCCGAAGAGGGGATTGCACATTGCCGGGCCGGCGGCGGCGAAGGCCACCAGTGTGCCGGTGACGGCGGCGGAGTGTTCACTGCCGAAGTATTTGGGGGCGCATCTGATGATGGCCGGGTAGATGGGCGCAAATCCCAGTCCCAAGGCGAAGAGGGACAGCGCGGTTGTGCGGGTAAACGCGAACATCGCGGCGGCGGCGAAGGAGCCGATGATGCCCAATCGGATGAGGTTTCGCTCGCTCATACGCTTGTTAAAGAGTCCCACCGCGATCCGTCCCAGGGTCATTCCCGCCACCACAAGCACGGAGCATTTCGCCGCTGCGGCCGGGTCGATGTTTCGGGTGGTTACAAGATAGGACGACGTCCAGGAGTGGCAGATGTTTTCCATGGCGGTGTAAAGAAAGAACCCCAAAGCCATGCACCACAGCACGGGGATTTTGAGGGCCTGCGCCACGGAGAAAGCCCTCTTTTCGCCGGGGCCGTCGTCGAGCCACTTTTTCGACACGGAGAACACGGCGGCGGCCAGGAAGGTCAGGACGGCGGCGAGGAACAGATAGGCCGCCCGCCAGCCGGTGAGGTTGATGCACTTTGCCATCAGCGCGGGCCCGAACATGGCGCCGATGCCCCAGCAGGAATTGAGGAAGAAGGTATGCCCTGCGCGGTAGTGCTTCGCCACGTATTCGGTGTTGGCGGAGGCGGACACGCCGAACTGAAGCCCGATGGGGGCGTAGCAGAGGCAGAGAACCGAAAAGCTGTGGGTGAGGGCGATTCCGATCATTCCGGCGGCGCTCATGAGCATAACCGTGCCCAGTACTTGGGATCTGCCGAAGCGGCTGATGAAATATTCAATCACCAGTCCCGGCAGCATGCTGAAGCCGGAGAACACCATTGGGGCGATGCCCGCGGCGGAGATGGGCACTCCCAGGTCGATGTGTATAACCGGCCACGCCGCGCCCAACGTGGTCACCGGGAAGCCGGTTGATACGGCGCACAAATAAATTATAAGGAGAAGCGGCATTTAATCCTCCGATTGAGGATTTCGGACATGACATAGGTGCCGGTGATAAGCAGCGCAAGAACGTAGGGGAAGATGATGAGGCCGGTCACCGACGAGAGGGCGCCGAAGAGGGGCGGAACGAAGGTGATTCCCAGGTATGCCGCCGCCATTTGGACGCCTATTACCGCCTGGGACTTGTCCTCGCCGAAGTTGTCCGGCGTGGAGTGGATTATTGCCGGATATATGGGGGCGCACCCCAGACCCGCCACAAGGATGCCGGCTGCGGTAATCACGCCGGGAACATGGGGAATCATTACGGTCAAGACTCCGACGAAGGTGACGATACAGCCCAGCTTGATGAGGGCTTTGTCGCTCAGTCTGTAGCTGAGGAAACCGTTTATAATCCGCCCGACGGTCATGCCTATGAGAAAGAGGGACATATATCTGGCCGCGGTGGGAGGAGTTAGGTTCCGGACGGTTACCAAAAAGGAGCCGGTCCAAATGAAAGTCACACCCTCAAAGGCGCAGTAGGCGAAGAAGGCGGTAGTAATGTAGCCCACACCCGGAACGCGCAGAATCTCCTTGAGCGGTATGGGCTTCGTTTGTTTGTCCGCCGCCTTGGGGGATTTCCATTTGCGGTAGGCGCTTATTACGATGAGAAGAATGACGGTTTGGGCTATGGCGGGAATGACGTAACAGTTTCGCCAGTTTCCCCGTTCCAGAAAGTAAGCGGTGATGAGGGGGCCGATGAACGCGCCCACACCCCAGGAAGCGTGGAGCCAGCTCATGATTGAGGCTTTGTAGTGGAGCGCCACGTAGTTATTTAGGGCGGCGTCGATGCTGCCGCCGCTGAGACCCAGAGGAACCATCATAAGGCAGAACAGCCAAAAGTGTTGGACGCGGGATACGCAAAACAAACCCGTAGCCGTCAAAAATAAACTGCCGGTGATGACTGCCGCCACGGAGAATCGCTTGGTGAGAAAGTCGGAACAGAGGGCGGATATTATGGTGCAAAAGCTGCCGATCATGGAAGGAATGCCCGCGGCGGAAAGGGGCATGGCGAAGTCACGGTGCATAATCGGCCAAGCGGCTCCCAAAACACCGTCAGGCAGACCCATGGAAATAAAGCAGAGATAGATTATGATTATCATGAACATTTGCGCTTAAGCCCCAGATTAACGATTTCCGTGAGGATGAGAATGAGAGACGCGAGGATAAATACGGCCAAGGGGAGAATACCCATGCCCGCCTTGGTTGTGATTTCGCCGTAGAGTGGCGTCATTGTCATTGCGCCGATGTTGGCCAGGGCGATAAGGGTGCCGATGACCGCCATGGAATGTTCTTTGCCGAAGTTTGCCGGGGCGGAGTGGATTATGGCGGGTGTCACCGGGGATATGCCGAAGCCGCAGATAAAAAGACCGGCGGCGGTGACGTATTCCGGAACACCGGTTAGGGTGAGAAGGCCTATGCCGGGAATGGCGGTTATCAGTCCCGCTCTGATAAGCCCCTTATCGCCCAGTCTTTCGCTCAAAAATCCGCCAACGATTCTGCCGACGGTTATGCCGATTATGATAACGGAGGAATATCGGGCTGCGGGAACGGCGGCGATGTGCCGGGAAATTACCAAAAAAGAGGATGTCCAGGCTGTGATTATGCCTTCAAGGGAGCTGTAACAGAAGAACGCGGCCGCCATAACCGGGAACATGTATATTCCGAGTATTTCCATGAGTGAAACGGTGCTTTTTGTCGCTTCTTCCGCATCGTCGGTTTGCCACTGCTTTTTGAATGACGCGAAGGCAACCGCAAGGAGCAGATGATAGACCGCGAAGAAAAGGAAGGCGGTGTTCCACGTGTAGTTTTTCATACAGGCGGCCATGACCAGGGGGCCCACCGTGGCGCCGATACCCCAGCAGGAGTTGAGCCAGACGGTGAAGGAACTCTTGCGGGTTTTCGTTACGTAGTCGTTTCCCACGGCGGCGTTGGCACCGTTTTCGATTCCCAAAAACACCGAGGCGGCGCAGACCTGCCAAAAAGCGGCGGAGAAAGCTATCGCGAAGAGGGAGACCGTGGCGAGAGAGATGGTTGCAATCATTATCACCGGGGGCGCTATTTTCTTCGATATTCGGGCGGCGGCCATGCTCGCGATTACGGTAAAGACGGATACTATCATAATCGGAATGCCCGCCGCGGATACGGGGACGCCCAAATCTTTGTGCATAACGGGCCACGCCGCTCCCATGGCGGTGAAGGGGAACCCGGAGGATATGAAGTAGAGGTATATCGTTACGAGCAGAGGCATCGGAATCGCCTATCTCTTCTTCGACACTTTTACGCCCGAGTAGGCAAAGATGAACATAACGACGGCGCAGACAAACATCATCGGGTCGGCGGCGGGGGCGGCCTGCTGAATCACGGTGAAATCCGGATCCGCGGTCTTGATATAGAGCCCCGTTAAGTTTATGATGATAAGGGCGGCGCCGTAGAGAATCAGTGTCATCATAAGAGCCGTTCCGAAGCGGTTCTTTGCCCCCGATTTACCGGCGGTTTTCGCGCCGAAGAACACCGCCAGCGCCGCCAGGAGAGACAGAACGTAGACGTATGGCGGCAGGGGTTTTTTGAGATCCTTGTTGTGCTTGTAGATGTTGATGTTGTAGCCTATCACCGTTTTGGGCTTTTCTCCCTGTGACGCGGAGGTTACCTTAAGGGACAAATCGGAGCCCAGAGTTCCGCTCCAAAGCAGCAGCTTCACGAAGGGGCATGTGTTGCAGTAGGAGTAAAAAGGCGTGGATTTGCGAATCTTGGTGCCGAAGTAGGCGCCTGTCATGAGAACAGCCAGTATGAGGATAACCGTGGCCATGGTTGTGATCGCGCCCACGAAAGCCTTGTGGAAGTCGGATTTGTTTTTGCCGATGAGGGCGAGAATTCCGCCCACGTAGGAAAAGATGAAGGATATGACAAAGCCGCAGAGGAGGGCGGAGGATGCCTTGGGGGTGTAGACCAGCTCCGGAAGCACCAGCTCCGTGTCGCCGATGTGCGGCAGGGCGGAGGAGCCCACACGGCAGGTGAGGTGGGGAGCTGTCAGATACATGGCGGCGGCGAAGATAATCGAAATCGCAAGGGCCCCGGAGAACACGTTCAGCAGGGAAGAACTTTTTGTTTTGCGCATGGAGACGAAAGCGGCGGCGGCGCAGAGAACCATGGGGACAAGGCGCCAAGCGCTCACCGGCAGACAGGCGGAGGCGTCGGTTTTCGTTTCGTCGCCGAAATCGTCGGTGATTGTTCCGGTGCCGCTGAGGGTTGTGTGGGTAACCGCCATGAGGTTGAAGGCGGCCTTTTCGTATATGTTTCCGCCTTTGGCGGCGCCGATGTTCGCGCCCGCGAGGAAGGCTCCGTAGGTGAGGGCGAGGGCTATGAGAGCGGCGATGATGTAGGTTTTAATCTTCATTTTCGTACTCCTTGTAACGCAGAGGAAAGTCAAAGTCGGTGGTGTCTATCTTCACGGCGGTGACGGACACGTAGCCCGCCTGAACCGCGGCGGCGTCGATTGTCAGGTCCGTTTCCCTGAACTCGTCGCCGATAATCCAATACACTTTGCCGCCGTAGGGGTCGTCCTTGGAGGCTATCTCCGAGTCGAAGCGGCGGTCGCCCTGTCGGGTGCGGAGTATGCCCTTTATTTCCTCCTTGGGAATGTCCGGCACGTTCACGTTGATGAAGGAGTGGAGGGGGAAGGGCGTCTCCAGGAGCTCGAAAATGAACTTCACGGAGATTTCCGCGGCGGCGGTGAAGTCGGCCTTGGGGTTGAAGGTGGCCAGGGAGAAGGCGGCGGATTTGATGTGATGCATTGAGCCTTCCCGGGCCGCGCCGACGGTGCCGGAGTAGTACATATCCCAGCCCATGTTGGGACCCGCGTTGATGCCGGAGACAATCATGTCGAACTTAACGTCTTTGAACAGCTCCAATACCCCCATGCAGACGCAGTCCGCGGGGGTGCCGTACACCGCCCAGCCGCCGTCGCATGGTTTGGCGGTGAGGGACCTGTTCAGCGTCAGGGAGTGGGACTCCCCGCTCTTTTGGTACCTGGGAGCGCAGATGTAGGTATTCGCCGCGGGGGCGAGGGCCTTTTCGAGGGTTCTCAACCCTTTGGCGTCGAAGCCGTCGTCGTTTACGAGAAGTATGTTGGGTTTCATATCGTTCCTTTGCTCGGAGACAGAGCCTCCTTCAGGGATTTTATTCTGCTTCGGGAGCCCATTACCACAAGTCTGTCCCCGTTTTTAAGGGTTTCGTCGGGGGAGGGGGCCGCCCGGAGAGCGCCGTCGCCGGAACCGGCGGCGAGAATCGTTATACCGTATCCGGCGGTTATCTCGTAGAGTGTTTTGCCGATGTTCGGGGAGTCTTCGGAAGTGTCTATGCCCGCCATTTCGATGTCGGTGCTTCGGTCGTAAATTACGATGTCCATGAAGTCCATAACCGTGGGCTTTAAGACCACGTCGGCGATGCGCTTGCCTCCCAGAGTGTAGGGGGAGATGACGCTGTCGGCGCCGGCGTGGCGGAGTTTGGGCTTGTTTTCCTCGTAAATCGAGCGGGTGACGATGTGGATGTTCGGGTTCAGCTCCCGGGCGCTCAGGGTGATAAAGACGTTTTCCTCGTCGGTTTTCTCCAGGGAGATGAGCCCCGCCGCCTTTTTGATTCCCGCCTTCAGGAGAATTTCTTCGGAGCCGGACTTGCCGTTCACGTAGAGAATGTCCCTGTCGTCCAGTTTTTTCACCATGTCCGGACGGGATTCCACCACCACGAAGGGGATGTTGTTGTTGGCGAAGTCCTCCGCCACCTTCTGACCCATTCTGCCGTAGCCGCAGATGATTCTGTGGCCCTCCAGCTTGGAGATTTCTTTGAGCATTGCTTCGTACATAATTTTGTTGTCCCTTTCGATTACGAGGTCAACCGCCTTGGACGCGGCGTCCTCAAAGGAATTGAACACGATGTCCGCCTCGAGACTTGCGCTTTCCGGGTTCATCCGCTCCTGCACGGCGCAGGCGTAGCGGCCCTTGTAGCCGTTGGCCCGGAGTGATTTGATGATGTTCTCGTTTATGGCGGCGTTGCGGATGGAGCTTATGACCCAGCGGGTTTTGTTGAGGGGCAAATGGTGGGCGAACTCCGGGTCGGAGGCATCGCCGAAGTATGCGGTGCCCCCCTCGTCGTTCCATCGGCGCACAACCTTGGGGTCGAAATCAACCACCACCGGCTTTCTGCCCCGGCGCATGAGCTCCTTGGCTATGTTGCTGCCGTAGCCGCCCAGACCGATGAGAATCGTCAGTTTCGGAGCGGCGGCGGAGCTTTTGTTGAGGCTGCTCTGAATGTGAACCGCCGGCTTTTCCAGCCAATTCAGTCTCGGGGACAGCTTTTCGTAAATCTTTCGGCTGTGGGTTATGAGCTGCACGGATATCGCCATGGTGAGCATGAGCGCTATGGTGGCGGTTTCCTGCACGCTTTCGGGAATGTGGCCCGCGGCGATGCCCATGGAAACGAGAATCAGAGAGAACTCGCTTATCTGGGTGAGGGAGATGCCGGTCATGAAAGATGTGTGCTTTTTGTAGCCCGCCTGCCGCATGAAGAGCATGACGATGATGGGCTTCACGCATATAATCAGGACCGTGATAAGGATTGCGATGAGGAGTTTGTCGCCCATGGAAGAAAATCGGAGACCGCTGCCCAGTTCGAGGAAGAAGAACAGGAGCAGGAAGTCCCGGATGCCCGCCAGTTTCGCGCTGAGCATTTCCCGGTACATGGTGGTGGCCAGGGAAAGACCGGCGATGAAGGCGCCCACCTCGTTGTTGAAACCCAGAAGTGTGCTGACGCAGGCCAGCAAAATGGCCCAGGCGATGCCGAATATGATGAGCAGTTCCCCGGAGCGGGCGATTATGGGCAGAACTTTGGGGAACACGAAGCGGGTCACGGCGATGACTCCCGCGATGAGCAGGACTCCCTTGACGGTTATTTTGACGAGTTCAACGCCCAGGTTCGAGGCGGTGCCGCCGGTGAGGGTTGACAGGAGCACCATTATGGCGATAACGAGAACGTCCTCGCTTATCAAAATGCCCAGGGTGATTCGTCCGAAGAGGGAGTCCGCGTCCTTGCTGTCGGAGAGGAGTTTTACCACCAGGATTGTACTTGAGAACATTGTGGCCGCCGCCAGATAACATGCGGTCATGGGCGGCGTTCTCAGCAGAATGCAGACGGCGAAGGTGATTGCCGCCACAACGAAGCTCTTTCCCAGCCCCACAATGGGGGTAGCCCGGCCCATGCTCTTGATGAGGTCGATGTCCAGTTTGAGACCCACGATGAAGAGCAGCAGAACAAGGCCGATTTCCGCCAGGATATGCAGGACGCTGGCGGATTTGATGATATTGAATCCGTGGGGACCTACGGGACCGGCAAGGATGCCCACGAATATGAAAGCCATTATGAGGGGCTGCTTTATCTTCATGGCGATGACGCTGACGATGGCGGTCACCGACATGAGAGCCACAAGCTCGCCGAAACTCGTTTGCGGTATTGTCACGGTGTCTCCTGTTTTGTGGGCTCGGAAGTGAGAATCACGTCCTCCGTCAATTCTCCGTGAGTGTAGAGTTTGTCGGTGCCGTAGAGGTACCAGCCCTTTGAGCCCTTGGGAGGTGTGGGCACCGCGAGTATGTGTTTCCCGCCTATCTCCACCGGGCACTGGTCGGATATGCACTCGCTGACGGCGCCGGTTTTGTAGAAGGGTGTGGTGATGTCGGAGAACCATACGGAGCGGTACTCCTTGCCCTTCACCCAGACGTTTGTGAGGAAATCCTCCCGCAGTTTGAGGAAGGTCTTCATGGCGTCGATTTCCTCGGCGGTGCTCCGGCGCTTCGCCAGTTTGGCGTCGATAAAGACCCGCGCGGAGGAGCGGTGGCGGATGTCGTCGCAGGCGTTGGAGAGGGCGATGGAGGACTCTATCTCCGGAATACGTTTTGCCATGAAGTCTTTAAGCAGAGGCAGGAACTCCTCGGCGTAGAGGGATTTCACTTTGTTTCGGAAGTCCTCGTTTTTGTAAAAGTTCGAGTACCACAGTTTGCGGTTGCGGATGTGGGGGTAGCGGATTGTTTCCGCGTCGTAGCAGAGCCGGGTGCCGAAAAGCTGCCGGGGGTAGCGGGCGAACATGGAATCCGGGAAGGGGCAGTTGCCCATGGATATGTCGTAGTCCCACACGGGGCCGGCGAAAAGTTTGCCGCCAACGCCGCGGTAGTAGCTGCTGGCGGAGTCCATATCCGCGTTCAGGAATATCTCGTCAACCAAAAACCGACGGGCGGCGGAGTCGAGGTCGAAGTATGACATGTCGCCCGCGAGGAGAGCTTTTTCCGCTTTGTCAACGAAGCTTTTCACTTCGGCGGTCTGCGCCTCGTCGGGACCCTTGGGGTAGCGTATTTTGATGAGGCGGCTTCTGCTTGTGAGGAAAGCGTCCTCCGCACCCTCAAGGGAGTCGCCCATGGCCACGTTTATCATGCAGTCGACGCCGGTGACCCTGTCGGGGGCGACTTCCACCCGCTCGGAGAGGAGGTAGAGACCGTTGTAGACTCCGTTCAGGTAGAGATCGACGTATTCGCAGCGGGGCGTCCAATCGGGCATGACCTTGGCGGCGTAGTCATAGACAATTTTGTTCCGCATGTTGGTCTGGTCGAAGGCGTTTGAGAGGAGAACGTAGCGGTCGGCGGCGGGCATACCCAGAACGGAGGCGGGGCGCTTCATGTCGAAGTTGTAGGATTTCTTTTCCGCCGTGAGGGTGGAGTGGCCGTGGGGCTTTATCTTGTCCTTGCCGCCTCCGGCGTAGTTCAGCTTGCCGCCGCTGTCAAAGACGGTGAACCGGGCCTTTTCTTTTTTGGGGTCCTCGCTGTGGATATGCTTTTCCGTGCCGGACTGGGTCTCGATGAAAATCGACGCCACCGGGGAGCACTTCATGAAGCGAAGCTCCGCCCGGCGCAAACCGCATTTGACGGAATATGTTTTGCCGAGCTCGGCGGGGAAGGGACCGTCCGCGTCCTTGCCGTCAATGAGCACCGGGTGCGTGGTGTCTTTGGCGATTTCCGAGCGGGCCGGGTCGGCGAAACCCGGGAGAAAGATGACGTATGTCTTTCCGTCGTCGCTCCAGGGAACCAGGTATTCCTTTTCACCTCCCGGAGCGGTGACGGCGACGGTGAAGAAGTCACCCAGGGGCTGCTTCCTCATTTCGGATACCATGTAGAATACCGCCACGGCGGCGATTATGACGCAAAAAGCGATGGGAAGGATCTTTTTCATTTTGTTTCTTTGTATCTTCTTATGTCCGCCTCGATTTCCGATTGGGGCTTTGTCAGGAGTGTTATGTTGTCGGTTATCGGCGTGTTGAAATCGAAGACGGTGTCGGTTCCGGATATGTACATTTTTTTGCCGAGGACGTTTTCGACTTTGCTTCCGACCTCAACGGCTCGGTGGTCCACTATGTACAATTCGGCAACGGAATAACGTTTCGGCGGTCTTATCCGAAAATCCGGAGCGGAAAACCACACGGATTTATACTCTTTTCCGTCGATAAATACGGAATCGAGAAAGGCGAGATGGGCCTCCAAAAGGCCTTTTATGTCCGAAATTTC
>JAGDDM010000119.1 GCA_017958015.1 Abditibacteriota bacterium
GGAGAGGAATGGCAGGGCATCATGACGCAGAGCACGTTGTCGCCGCAGGCTTTCTTGGCCAGAGCCGCCACAACCGCGGAGTCGATTCCGCCGGAGAGACCGAGAATAATTCCTTTTGCGTGGGCGGCGTCAACGCACTTCTTAATCCAAGCGGCGCACTCCTCCACGATTTCTTTTGTCGATTTCGATGTTTTCACCGGCTCCTCCTTAATCTGCTTGCGGTGCTCCTTTATGCCCCGGTTGGCCAGCTCGTCCGCCCGCTTGTTGAACTCCCGCATAACGTGGCTCACGGAGACTTTTTTGAAAGAGCGGATAAGGGCCTTGGCGGTGTTGGCCAGGGGTATGAGATTGGCGGCTTTGACTTTGTAGACTCCCGTGAGCTGCCGGGCCATGAGCTCGCTGTCCACGGAAATCTCCAGCTCGTCGGCCCCCAGAGCGGAGCACTCCTTGAGACCTCTGATAAGCGCCGTGTACTCCGCCACGTTGTTGGTGGCGGTGCCGATGTACTCGCCTATCTCTTTGACCACTTCCTTTTCGGTGCTTATGACGACTCCGATGCCCGCCTCGCCGGGATTACCCTTGGAGGCGCCGTCGGAACTTAAGATTAATTTCATTTGTTCTCCTCCACCGGCAGAAGTATTCTGCCGCAGTTTTCGCAAAGGACGATATGGTCGGACTCCAGAGCCTCCTTGGCGGTGAAAGACGCCACGGCGGTTTTGCAGCCCTCGCAGCGGCCGCCCTCAATTTTGGCGATGCCCCCCACGCAGCGTTTCCAAACGGATTTATACTTGGCGAGGAGCGCCTTGTCCGTGACTTTCGCCTCGTACTCCGCCCGCTCCGCGAGAATCTTCTCCCGTTCCGCCTTGAGAGCCTCCCGCTCGTCGTTTTCTTTCTTAATAACCGCCTTGGCCCACTTGGTGGCTTTGACGAGCAGTTCCTCCGCGGCTTTGAAGTTCGTTTCCGCCCGGGACTGGGCTTCCATGAGTTCCACGATTTTGTTCTCGCCCTTCTCTATGCAGTCCTTGAGATAAATAATCTCTTTTTCCGCGCTCGCCAGTTCCTTGGGGGTGGTGATACTGCCGTCGTAAACCCGCTTCTGGGCGTTTTCGGCCTTTGTCGAGAGGGCTTTCACGTCCTCTTCATTGCTCCGGAGTTCCTTTTCGACGGACTCCAAGTGAGCCTTGATGGCGGCGTGCTTGGCCTTTATCGCCGCGTACTTCTTTTTGGCCTCCTCACCGGCGGTGAGGGCCTTTATTTTTTCGTCCGTTTCGTAAATCTTGAGATCGAATCGCTGGAGGGCGTAGAGCCCGAAAAGTCCGTCTTTCATATCTTTTCTCCGCAAATGGTTAACATCAACCTAAAACAAAATCTCACCCACTCTGCGAGAACGGATGAGATAATGTTTTTGTTTGAAAATCAGACCGCCTGAACTTCCTGCGGATAGACGCTGACGCGCTTTCTTCCGCCCTTGTGTTCAAACTTGACGACGCCGTCGACCTTGGAGTAAAGAGTGTCGTCCTTACCCTTGCCCACGTTGGTGCCGGGGTGAATCGGCGTGCCGCGCTGCTTCACGAGGATGCTGCCCGCGGTTACGATTTCACCGGAAAACTCCTTGACGCCCAACCGTTTCGGGTTGCTGTCGCGGCCGTTTCTCGTACTTCCGAGTCCTTTTTTATGTGCCATAACAATACTTCCTTAGAACGTGATTTTTTCGATGGACACGGAAGTGAGATACTGTCTGTGTCCGTAGTGTCTCTGCGTATGCTTCTTGGGTCTGTATGTCCAAGCGTTAATCTTTTTGTCTCTGAACTGCTTGACGGCTTTAGCGGTTACCTTGGCGCCGTCCACGTAGGGAGCGCCTACCTTGATGTCGGATCCGTCGGATACGAGGAGTACTTCGTCAAGTACGATCTCGTCACCTTCGGCTACATCGAGCTTGTTTACGTTAATTACGTCGTTTTCGGAAACCTTATACTGTTTACCGCCGGCTTTTACTATCGCGTACAACTCATAACCTCCGGAAATTATTTTTTAAAGCGGCGCGGGTGACGAAACACGGGAATGCCCACACCGGATATATATTTTACCACAAGGAGAAAACCTTGTCAATACCCTTTTTCGGCTTTTTTTACACGCTGCCGAAAGCGAATGACCGGGAAACTTTTTCTATCTTCACCGTCTCCCGCTGACCGATCTTCGTTCCGCCGTTGGGAATCTCAATCAGGAACCCCTCGTACCAAGCGGAAGCTCTGGGCAGTTCCGTGAAGGGATTTTGGATAATCTCGCACTCCACGGTGTCACCTTCCTTAACCGGAATCATTTCCCTGTCCATCTCCACCATGTTGCCGGGCTGAATGTCGAAATATTCCGGGTCGAAGAGAGCGTTTGAGCGGATGTAGAGAGCCCGCTTGAAGCGCCGCTCCATTTCCTCAACCACAGCGCCCTCGGTGCCGATAAGGCGGATCGCCACATCCGGGTTGGCGAGAATATAATAGGCTTCCCCGTTTGTCTCGGCGATGGCTTTGCGCAGATACCGCTCCGCCTTCAGGCTGATTGTCTCCGCGGTGGGCACTCTGCCGATGCCGTGGCAGTGGGGGCAGGGCTCCGTGGCGAACTCCGTCAGAGTCTCGCCGGTGCGCTTCCGGGTCATTTCCACAAGCCCCAGAGGACTGATGTGGGAAATCTTCGTTCTGGTCCGGTCCTTGCCCAGCTCCTTCTCCAGAGCCGCCACCACTTTCTTTCGGTCACCGAGGGTAAGCATATCGATGAAGTCGATAACGATGATGCCGCCGATATCCCGAAGCCGCAGCTGTCTCGCTATCTCCGACACGGACTCCAAATTGGTCCTCAAAATGGTGTCCGACAGGGAGGTGGAACCGATGAACTTGCCGGTGTTCACGTCGAAGGTTGTGAGGGCCTCCGTCTGGTCGATGGCAAGGTGTCCGCCGGATTTGAGCCAGACTTTGCGGCGCAAAAGATTGTCCAGCTCGTCCTCGATGCCGTAGCGGTCGAAGATGGGCGTGGGCTCGTCGTAGAGCCGCAGTTTGGACCGAAGTCTGGGGGAGCTGAGCTCCAAAATCTCTATGGCCTTTTCGTAGTCCACCGGGGAGTCGATGGTCATCTTGGAAATATCCGCGCTGAACACGTCCCGGATGGTCTTGTAGATGAGGCTCAGATCCTGATGCACGAGAGCCGGCGCCGGCACGTCCGCCGCCTTTTCCAGAACTCTGTTCCACATGCGCAGGAGGAACTTAAGGTCTTCCCGAAGCTCCGCCTCGCTGGCGCCCTCGCCCTCGGTTCTGACGATGAGTCCGAAGCCCTTGGGCTTCAACTCATCCGCCGCTTTTTTAAGGCGGTGGCGCTCCGCTTCGCTTTCTATTTTGCGGGACACGCCCACGTTGTCGGCGTCAGGCATGAGAACGAGAAACCGTCCCGGCAGGGATATGCGGGCGGAAACTCTGGCGCCTTTGGTGCCTCTGGGCCCCTTCATAACCTGAACGAGCAGTTCCTGACCCACCTTGAGAACGTCTTTGATTCTGACGTTGGGTTGTCTGTGAGAATGGGATATTTCCGAAACTTCCGGCAGCGCGTCGGCGACATAGAGGAAAGCGTTTTTCTCCAAACCTATATCGACGAAGGCCGCGTCCATGCCGGCCAAAACATTGGAAACTCTGCATTTGTATATGCTGCCCACGACCCGCTCTTCGCGCTCGACGTAGACTTCGGCCAGCTTGCCGTCCTCGATGACGGCCACCCTCGTTTCGCGTGATTCCACATTCACAAGAATTTCTTTGGACATGTGTGTTCACCTAATTCTTAGGGGTTAGGGATTGGGTTTTAAGGGTTAGCGGCGTTCGCTTCGCGAACCTTCGCCCGCGAGGCGCGACTGTTCCCTATGCCCTGTTCCCTATTCCCTTAAATCTTCACTCACGACACTACAATTTCGCCGTAAGTTTACTTCTGTGTATATCGACTATACGTAAATCTTTCACTCGCCGCGCGAGGATCTCGGCGATTTCCGACGGCTTCACCGTGTATTCCATGTGAATAAGGCTTACCGTCACCACCGCCTCGGGGGCATCCGCCGACAACTTCGCCGTCAGCGCCGCCACGCCCTTCCGCGCGTCGATATTCTTATCCGGCTTCTTTCCGCCGGATTTTCTCAAAATCTCAAAACTCTCCGCCGACATAAAGTCCTTTACGGCCTCATCGAGACCCTCAAAGGACGGAGCCGTCACGGTTATTTCGTATTCGCTGCCGGTTATGACCGGCGCCTTGGCGTGCTCCGTTCGCACCACAGGCTCCCGCAGACGAACGCCCCGGGGAAGATCCCCGTTGAGACTCTCCGCCAACTTATTCGCGTCGAAACCCGCGCCGGCGTTCACAACCAAGGTAAAAAGTTCGCAGTCGCTTGAGGCCCCCAAAGGCAGAGCGGAAGCCAGGGACATCTTTATCCGCGGGTTAAAGCCCTCGGTGTACACGGCGTCAATCTTCGCCATGCGAACCGCCCGCTCCATGACACCCAGCAGATCCAGATGCCCTATCCACTTGGCGCTTTTGGCCATCTTAAAGAGCACGCTCACCCGCATTTTGGGCTCCGGCTTCCTCGCGGACGCCGCCCGTTCCGGCACGCTGTCGTCCGGCTTCGGCGGACAGGCCATTCCCTTTTCCCGCAGTCCGCAGCCGGTGCATCCGCCCCGTCTGCAGTCGGTGGTTGTCTCCTCCCGCAGGGCCTTTTCGTACTCCCGCTCCAGATAGGCTCTCGAAACGCCGGAGTCGATGAAACCCCAGGGAAGCGTCTCGTGGGCGGCTATTTTCCGATTGGCGTATTCCTCAACGGTAATTCCCGCCTCGGCGAAAGCCTCGATCCAACGCTCTTCGACAAAGTTTTCCTGCTCCAGCTTGGCGCCCTTTCGCCAGGCGTTGTAAACCGCCTCGCCCACCTTGCGGTCGCCTCGGGCCACGGCGGCTTCTATGCGTGAACAGGCAGGGTCGTGCCAACTGAGAAAAATGTTCTTGCCCCGCAGATTGTCACGGGCCACCGCAACTCTGCGCTCAAGCTCGTCCCGGTCAACCATGGCGCACCGCTGGAAGGGAGTATGGGGTTTGGGCACAAAGGGCGACAGAGTCAGGTTAAGCGACAGGGGCACGCGCTTCGACTTGGCCGCCTCGATCACTTCGTGAACCAGACCCCCAATCGCCCGCAAATCGTCGTCGGTTTCCGTGGGCAGACCCACCATGAAATACAGTTTCAGCCGCCGCCAACCGCAATCCAGAGCCGCCTCCGCCGCGGAAAGGAGATTTTCCGCCGTCACGTTCTTGTTTATCACGTTCCGCAGACGCTGACTTCCCGCTTCCGGGGCGAAGGTGAGACCGCTTTTGCGGACCTTCTGAAGTCCGGCGGCCAACTTGACGCAGTCCGCGTCCGCCCGCAGTGAGGGCAGAGACACGCTGACCTTGTCCTCGGCGCCGTCCTCAATCAAATCGGCGATAACTTTGTTCACGGCGGAATAGTCCGCGCTGGAAAGAGATGTGAGAGCCACCTCGTTGTAGCCCGTGGACTCCGTGAGAATCTTCGCCTGACGCTCCACGGTGGCGGCGCTCCGCTCCCGCACGGGACGGGTAATCATTCCCGCCTGACAGAACCGACAGCCCCCGGTGCAGCCCCGCATGACCTCCAAAGTCACCCGGTTGTGGACGATGTCCGTGAAAGGCACGATGAACCTGTCCGGGAAAGGCGCGGCGTCAAGGTCCGCCACACGACGGGAATAAACCGTCCGCCCGTCCCAAAGCGCAGGCACGTAAACGCCCTCAATCTCGGACATGAGGCGCAAGGCCTCATCGCGGTTCTTCGCTTTCTCCCGAGCCCGGGCCACCTCAACGATGACTTCCTCGCCGTCGCCGATGAGAAAAGCGTCAACGAAGTCCGCCATGGGCATGGGGTTGTGGGCGCAGTGGCCCCCGGCAATGATAACCGGATCATCCTCGCGCCTGTCACGGGACCTAACGGGTATCCCCGCCATGTCCAGCATGTCCAAAACGGTGGTGAAACACATCTCGTAGGCCAGGGAAAAGCCCAAAATATCGAAATCTTTTACCGGAACCCGGCTGTCCAGAGCGAAGAGAGGAATGTTCTCGCCCCGCATAATCCCGCAGGCGTCGAAATCGGGAGCGTACACCCTGTCGCAGAAAACGCCCTTCTCGGAGTTCAGCACGTGGTAGAGAATCCGCAGACCCAGATTGGACATGCCCACTTCGTACTTGTCCGGGAACGCCAACGCCACCCGGACTTTCGACCTGTCGAAGGTTTTGTCCGCGCAACCAAGCTCGCCGCCGCAGTAACGGGCGGGCTTCTGAACCCGAGCGAGCAGGGAGTCGATCACCCTATCCGAAATCGCTGTCTTTTTCATATCGATTCTTTAATCCGGTCCGGCACGGGTCTGTTCTTGTCGTAAAAATCTCTGTCCCGGGCGGTTATCTCCCGCAACACTTTGCAGGGCGCACCGGCGGCGATGACGTTTTCGGGTATGTCCTTCGTCACCACGCTTCCGGCGCCGATTATGCTTCCGCTTCCCACGGTGACGCCGGGCAGAACGACACTGTTCGCCCCAATCCACACGTTGTCGCCGATACGCACCGACAGATTGTACTGATACTGCATCGCCCGATACTCCGGCGCCACCGGGTGGGTTCCCGCGTCCAGAACAACGTTGGGACCTATCAGCACGTTGTCGCCGATGTAAATGTCCGTATCGTCAACAAGGGTCAGATTGAAGTTGGCGTAGAAGTTTTTGCCGACGTGTGTAAAACAACCCCAGTTAGCGTGAAGGGGCGGCTCGATGTAGCAGTTCTCCCCCGCTTCCGCGAAAATATCTTTAATGAGCTTCTTTCGTTCCTCGCTCTGTGAGGGCCGAGTGGCGTTGAAGTCGTAAACCTTCTCCAGAGCCGCGGTCTGAAGGGCCAGAAGTTCCGGGTCGTCGCAGCGGTAGAGCTCGCCGGAGCGCATCTCGGCGAGAATGTCCTTGAGGCTCATAGCGCGGGCCTCGGCATATACGTATAGACCACCCAGAGCACGAAGCACACGGCGGCGGCCACGATACCCAGCACCGCGAAGGTCCGCTGAACGGCAGTGACTTTAATGAGCTTCGTTCCGGAGTCGCAACCGGCTCGGCGGGCCACCACCCACGTGAAAGCGATGAAGGCGGCTATCGTAAGGAGCACGGCGCAGACCCAGAAGGGGAAGTTGTGGTTCAC
>JAGDDM010000120.1 GCA_017958015.1 Abditibacteriota bacterium
CGGTAGGTCTTAACCCACTCGCCCTCCTCGCCGTCCGAGAGCTGCTTGGCTCTGGCCACAAAGTCTTTCAGGTTGTTGTAGGCGGAGGCGGCGGAGTCAAGGGATTCCCAGCTGAATTTCAGCTTGGCCCGGTAGTGGGCGGAGAAGCACATAAATCTGTACGCCAGGGGATCGTAGCCCTCGTCGATCAACGTCTGCACCCGCAGGAAGTTGCCGCTGGATTTGCTCATTTTGGAAGCGCCGTCCACCACAAGGAAAGCGCCGTGGAGCCAGTAGTTCACGAACTTTTTGCCGGTGGCGCCCTCGCTCTGGGCTATCTCGTTGGGATGGTGAACCCAGATATGGTCCTCGCCGCCGGTGTGAATGTCAAGGGTATCCCCAAGGTACTTCATGGACATGGCGGAGCACTCGGCGTGCCAGCCCGGGAAGCCGTCGCCCCAGGGGGAGTCCCAGTGCATGATGTGGTTGGCGAAGCGGCCCACTCTCTTGAACCAGAGGGCAAAGTCCGCGGAGTGCTTCTTCTCCGGGTCCTCGTTCACCTCGTCTCTGACCGCCGTCAGCTTGTCCTCAAGGTTCTGCCGGGAAAGCTGGGTGTAGGTGGGGAACTTGGAGATGTCGTAATACACCGCCTGGGCGGTCTCGTAGGCGTAGCCCTTGTCCCAGAGCTTTTGAACCAGAGCGATCATGTCGTCGATATGCTCCGTGGCCCGGCACTTAACGGCGGGCTGCTCGATGTTGAGCTTATCCAGGTCCTCAAAGAAAATCTTTTCGTAGTAGCGGGCGATGTCCCAGATGCTCTCGCCGGATTTTTTGGCCTGGGCATCCAGTTTATCGTCGCCGCCGTCGCCGTCGCTGGTGAGGTGCCCCACGTCGGTGACGTTCATGACCTGCTTCACGTCGTAGCCGCCGTAGCGGAGTGTGCGGCGGAGGATATCCGCGAAGATGTAGGACCGGAGGTTGCCTATGTGGGCGTAGTTGTATACGGTGGGTCCGCAGGTGTACATGCCGGCCTGTCCCTCGCAAAGGGGCTTAAACTCTTCTTTTTTTCGCGTTAATGTGTTGTAAAGCGTTACGGTCATTTGTTATCCTTGCTTTCGGAGCCGACTTTTTTCTCCAACTCATCGACTCTTTTCATGAGATTTCTTATGATTTCACCCTCGGGGTCGACGCCCCGTCCGTGGGTGAGTTTTTCGACTTTGACACCCTTTTCCGACACCACTCTGCCCGGGTTGCCGACCACCACGCTGTCCGCGGGCACGTCCTTCAGCACAACCGCGTTGGCGCCCACTTTCACGTTGTCGCCCAGGGTGATATCGCCCAGAATCTTGGCGCCGGTGCCGATTACCACGTTGTTCCCGAGCGTCGGGTGGCGCTTTGTTTTCTCAAGGCTCACACCGCCCAAGGTGACGCCGTGGTATATGAGACAGTTGTCGCCGATAACGGAGGTTTCGCCTATGACAACGCCCATTCCGTGGTCGATGAAGAAGGCCTTGCCGATGGTGGCGCCGGGGTGAATCTCGATGCCCGTAAACCAGCGGGAGATTTGGGACACCAAACGGGCGGCGTACTTCATGCCGTGGGTGTGGAGGAAGTGGGCGAAGCGGTAATGGGTGACGGCGTGCAAACCCGCGTAGGTAAGCACTTCCCAAACGTTCCGCGCCGCCGGGTCGTTTTCAAGGGCGGCTCTGTAATCTTCCCTGAAATGTCGGAACATATATCGCTCCCGAGATCAGTTTCTGCGGAGCATCTGCTTCATTTCGGTGACGTTGCCGGCTCTGGCGATGGCCTCTTCCTTGGAGATGATGCCCGCCTTGGCGAAGCGGCACAGAGACTGGTTCATGGACTGCATACCCCAGTACTCGCCCTCGGTGATAACCTGATAAATCTGGTTGGAGCGGCCCTCTTCCAGAAGTTTCTGAACGCTGGGGGTGGATATCATAATCTCCACCGCCGCGATTCGGCTGTCGATGTCGATTCGCGGAACGAGCTTCTGGGAAATAACCGCCTTCAGAGAACCGGCGATACGCATACAAATAAGCTGTTTCTGCTCCGGCGGGAACAGGTTTACGATTCTGTCCAAGGTTTCCGCCGCGGAGGATGTGTGGACCGTGGAGAATACAAGGTGGCCGGTTTCCGCGGAAGCCAGCGCCGCGTTCATGGTCTCAACGTCTCTCATTTCACCGATGAGAATGATATCCGGGGACTGGCGGACGACGGACTTCAGTGAACGGGTGAAGCTTTCCGTATCGATGCCGATTTCTCTCTGGGTTACGATGGAAAGTTTGTCCGGGTGCACAAACTCGATCGGGTCCTCGATGGTGATGATGTTTGTGCGCCGGGTGGAGTTGATGAGGTCGATGATAGCCGCGAGAGTCGTGGACTTACCGGAGCCGGTAGGTCCGGTAACAAGCACCAAACCCTGCCGCAGCTTTGCCATCTCCGCGATGACCTTGGGCATATTCAGCTGGTCGAGAGAGTAAATCTCCAGCGGAATGATTCTGAGAACCGCGCCGGTGGTGCCTCTCTGGCGGTAGAAGTTGGCTCTGAAACGAGCCACATCGTCAATCTGGAACGCGAGGTCGATTTCGTGTTCCTTGGCGAAGATTTCCTGCTGGTGGGGATTCATGATTTTCCTGACGATTCCCTGCATTTCCTCTTCGGTGAATACATCGTAATCCTCGTCCAGGATGCGGATGGAACCGTTGACTCTGATGGAGGGCTTCACGCCCACCTTAAGGAAAATATCCGAAGCCCGGAGATCCGCCGCTTTCCGCGATATTTCGTGAAGATCTACTTCTTTTGCCATATCTACCTCTTATTTTTTCTTTTTCGTGGCCAAAAGCGCCAAAAAGTACACCGCCATCGCCGCCAGCAGCGCCGAGGCAATGATTAAAATCGTTCTTCCCGCGGAACTCTTTTCCGGTTCCGCCGGCACCTCTCCCTCCGGAAGCACGTCAACCTTCTTCCGGGGCAGTTTCAACTTGTCGAACCCTTTGTCTTTGACGGTGACGGTATATCGATAAGTTCCCTGACTTATGGAGGATTCCACCTTCACGTACTTGTTCTCGAAATCCGTAACACCCATATATTCCAAATCCGCCGGCATACCGATGCAGATAATCTGCATGTTCTTAAACCGCTTCAGAGACTCGATGATGGGCTCCAGCTCCACCACTCCCGTCTCCGGGTCGATGGCGTCGGCGGTGTAGAAGGTGGCGGAGGTAGTGGGGGATGACTTGTCGTCCACCGATTCCGTGTTGACGGTGGCGTCCGCTATCTTCCAATCCCGGGAAAGGGCTATGTTTTGAATGTCCTTCGTTACCTGCGCCTCCGGCACAACGCCGGTGTAGCTTACGGCCACCTGTCCCATGCGGGAACCGTAGGCTATAAGCACCAAAACATCCGGCTGCTGCGCGAAGGAAGCAACCGCGAAGATCGTCAACAACGATATAAGGACAAAACTTTTTATAAATCTCATTTGCTTATTCCGAATACGACTTACAATTTATCCGTGTAATTATACCATATACTTATGAAATGAGCAAATTAATTTATTAGGTTATCAGGTTATTAGGTTATTGGGTTTCAGGTCAGGTGTTCGGCTCGCGCCGAACGGATTATAAAACCGACACCGCAATGTGAGTTGATATAATCCGTCGGCTTTGCCGACACATTCCCTGACCCCGGGACCCTGACACCTGACCCCTAATAAAAAGGACCGCCTGAGCGGTCCGTTTTAATCTATTCTATTTCGATATCCGACACGATATCCACCACCCGCGTGGGTCTGTAAGGGAACTTCTTTATGTCTTCCCGCTTTGTGACGCCGGTGAGAACGAGAATCGTCTCGATGCCGCTCTCGATGCCGGAGTTGATATCGGTGTCCATTCTGTCGCCCACAACGATGGCCTCGGAGGGGCTGCTGTCCAGATACTTCAGCGCGCTGCTTATCATCAGGGGGTTGGGCTTGCCGATGAAGTAGGGCATAACGCCGGTGGCCTCCCGAATCAGCGCCACGATGGCTCCGCAGGCGGGGACGAATCCCTTTTCCGAGGGGCCGATGACGTCGGGATTGGTGGCCAGGAACAACGAACCGGCCTTGATGAGCCGAGCCGCCAGAGCGAACTTCTCGTAGTCGAAGGTCTCCGTCTCACCCACAACCACGTAATCCGGGTCGGTCTCGGTGATAACCAGACCCGCGTTGTGGAGGGCGACCTGAAGCCCCGTCTCGCCGATGGCGAACACGGAGGCGCCGGGAGTCTGGGCGGCGATGAAGGAGGCGGTGGCCATGGCGGAGGTGTAGATATTCTCCGCCGGCACGTCCAGTCCCTGCACGTGGAGCCGGTGCTGCAAATCCCGCTGTGTGTACTTGGGATTGTTGGTGAGCAGAATAAACTTGGCGCCGCTTTCTTTCAGCCGAACGATAAAATCTTCGGAGCCCTTAATGAGACTGCCGCCGCAGATAAAAACTCCGTCCATATCCAAAATATAACTTTTCATTCGTATCCTCAAATCCTGTTTTGTTTTTCTTTATTATACCGGAATTTACCGTAATTTACAAAGCGGGTCGCCCAGCACGATGTCTTTCCAGGTGATAACCCTGGAACCGGCGTAGAAGGACTCCGCCAAATTCCGCCCTTGGGCGTACAGGTCGAAGGCTATGGAGGGCGAGGCTATGGCGTAGAGATAGGGCTCGCTGACGTAGCACTTGCAGCCCGCCGCGCCTTGGGCAACCAAATCACACATCAGGGACTGTCCGCCCTCTCTGGGGAGCATCGTTCTGCCGCTGGTGGACACGGCGGTTTCGGCGATTGAACGGGATGTGAAGCGCAGGGAATTATACACTTCCCGGGAGAATCCCTTGTCGTTGCTGCCCCAGGAGGCGTAGAAAGTGAGGGCCTTTTCGCAGCCCGTGAAGGTCTGATCCTTGCTTAGGCGCACCTCGATGTCCCCCCGGTCCTCCAAAATCTTGGCGGCCTTCAGAATGTCGTAGTCGTAATTTTGATAAGTCATTCCCCTGAAACGGGGCGTGCCGTCGGGAGCGATAAAAGAAACCGGAATATCCTTAAGGTCCTCGTCGCCCCGAACGTTTTGGCAGTCAAGGAGCGCCACCGGCTTCGCGGGCGGATTCGCCACCGCCCTATCCACCAAGGCCATGGCGTCGGCTTCGGTGTAACCGTCAAGCCGGGTCACCAGGTAGCCGCCGTACTTCTCGTGGGAGAAGGGCTCCTTTGAGTTCCAATACCGGTTGATTGTGGGAAAACCCAGCTTCGCGTTTGAGGGCCGAATCTGCAGCATAACCGGTTCCTTCACATCCATGCCCGCCAGCAAACTGTCCACGGACTGGGGAAAGACTTTGCCGTCCACCGGGTCCTTGTC
>JAGDDM010000121.1 GCA_017958015.1 Abditibacteriota bacterium
GCCGTTAAGATCACGCTTTATGAGACCTTTCAGACGTTCCTTTATTTCCCCGGCGGCTTTGTTGGTGAAGGTCACCGCCATAATGTTGTAGGGGCTTACTTTGTGATTTTCTATGAGATTGGCGATGCGGTAGGTGAGAACTCTGGTTTTTCCGCTGCCGGCCCCCGCGAACACGAGAACCGGACCCTCGGTATGCTCCACCGCCGCCCGCTGTTCTTTGTTTAAGTCTTCGTACATGTCAGAGATTCGTTTCCGGCTTCATCCGTTCCGCCAAACTTCTCGAGAACCGTCTGGCGGAATCCTCCAGCATATGCTGGCCGTCCATAAATATATAATCGTCGTTTTCGGTGTCGAGCCATATTCCGCCCGCCGCCGTGAAATCTTTAATGAAAGGTTCTTTGTCCCACTTCTTCTCTTCCGCCGTCTTCAGCACATCCGCCACCGGCATCTCAAAGGCGAAAACACGGATGTTTTTCTCTTTGCAGCGCCTTACGAAATCAAGGAACGCGTCCGCCAGAGACTTGTCGATATTCGAAAGCCCCGGCGTGGCGAAGTTCCGCAAAGTGGCGGCAAGACCGTCCTCGTTGGGCTCCGAGCGCAGAGCGTAGAAACCGTTGTCGTAGAAAACCCTGTCCGGCTTCCACTCGCCCAGAGAAAGACCCTCGAAATAGGCGGAATAACGCTCGGTTTTCTCCCAGAAGTATCTCCTGGCGGGGCTCATGTTGTCGCAGCGGACAAAAATGCTGTCATCGGGCCGGTTGAAGGAACCGGGCCGCAGACCAACCGCCACGGCTTTGTGTTTACCCTCCGCGGCGAGACATTTTTCGGCCTTCGCCAAATACTCGGGGGTTATGCCCTGACCGGAAAAGGCGAAGTTCACGACCCTTAAACCGGTCACGTCGCTTATGTCCTCCGGGGATATGCCGTCCTCCACTCGGGAGTCGCCGATAAAGACGATCTCACCCTTGTTTTCCCAGCCGTATTTCTTAATCCAGTAATAGTCATCCGAAAGCGTTACGGGTTTGTTGAAAAATGCCGTAACGCCCATCAGCAAAGCGGTTATTAAGAATGTGGCGAAAATTTTCTTATTCATTACGATAAAATAATACCGGATAAAGGCCCGTTTTGCAAGATTTGACAGTCCGATGCGGGAAATGTATAATTAATGATGATTATTAACCGGCGTTTAATTAAAAAGAGGCGGATATTAAATGACAAAATCGGGTATTACACTCACCAGCTCCCTCGAAGACTATCTCGAGGCCATATACAATCTCAAAATCATGTTCCCGGAAGTGCGCATGAAGGACATCGCCGACAGAGTTTCCGTCCGCATGCCCGCCGCCACCAAGGCGATTCGCACCCTCACGGCCAAGGGACTTGTTCTCCACGACCCCTCCGAAAAAGTCGATCTCACGGAAACCGGCCTTGTGCTTGCCCGCGAAATCACCCACCGCCATCAGGCAATCAAATCTTTCCTTTCCAAGACGCTGGGCCTCAGCGAAATCGACGCGGACGAGGAAGCCTGCGAAATGGAACACACCTTCAAGCCCAACACACTGAAGCGGGCCATGGCTTTCGTTGACTTCGCCGTCTCCCGGGATCCGAGCATCATCGCCGATTTCGCGGAAAAAATGAAAGAAGCCGCCGACGAGGACGCCATCGAAAGGTCCGTCACCACAACCCAGATGAACAAGCTGAAACCCGGCCAGTCCGGCAGAATCGCCTTCGTATCCGGCGAGAAAGCCATCCGCAAGCGGCTCCTTGAGATGGGTCTTGTGCCAAACACCCTCTTCGAGGTCATAAGAGTGGCGCCCCTCGGGGACCCCTTCGAGATAAAAGTCCGGGGATATTTCCTCTCTCTGCGCAAGGAAGAAGCGAAAAGCATCGAGGTTGAAATAGACTGATGAAAGAAATAGTCATAGCTCTCGCGGGCAATCCCAACTGCGGAAAAACAAGCGTCTTCAACGCCCTCACGGGCATGCGCCAAAAAGTGGGCAACTGGCCCGGCGTAACCGTGGAACACGTGGAAGGCACCGCGAAATACGGCGACACAACCTTCAAAGTGGTGGATTTACCGGGCATATATTCTCTCTCAAGCTACTCCCAGGAGGAAATAATCTCCCGGGATTATATTTTGGACGAAAAGCCGGACGTTATCGTCGACGTTGTGGACGCGGACAACATCGAGCGGAACCTCTACCTCACCACCCAGCTGGCGGAGTTGAAAATTCCCATGGTCATCGCCCTCAACATGGTTGACCTTTTGGAAAAGTCCGGCCGCAAGATAGACATAAAGAAGTTTTCCGACCTCCTGGGCGTCCCCACGGTGCCCATCGTTGCCACCCACTCCGACAAAACCGGCAAGAGTATTGCCCAGAGCTGGCTGGGTGTGGAAGGCGGCATGGACGTGCTTCTGGAAACCGTGGAAAAAGTGGCGGGCAGCGAGTTCGACCTACCCCGCAGCGCCCAACACATAAACGAGATTGAGGACGAAATAGAGAAACTCTCCGCCGCCCTTAAAGTTAAGGACACGGACGATATTCCCCTGCGGTGGCTTTTGGTCAAGACTCTGGAAGGCGACGCGGAGGCCCGCAACAGGCTTCTCGCCGCCGCCGAGGACCCGGACCGTGCCGTCACCGTGCTTACGGACACGGAAAACCACATCAGATCCGTCATTGGGGACGACCTGGAGACAATCATCGCCGACGGCAGATACGGCTTCATCGAAGGCCTTTTGCGGGAAACCATGACCGTATCCCGCAGACGCCAAAGACGGGACATGACCCAGAAGATAGACAGGGTGCTCCTCAACAGGATCTTGGGCATCCCCATTTTTCTCCTTATGATGTTCGCCTCTTTTTGGGTCACCTTCAACCTTGGCGGCTTCCTGCAGGGCTACATTGAAATATTCTTCGACAAACTCTCCGCCTACCTCTCCGGCGTAATGCCCGACGGGCTCCTGTCGGGTCTCGTCATCGACGGCATCATCGGCGGCGTGGGCGGCGTCATAACCTTCTTCCCCATTATCCTCATACTCTTCATCATTCTCTGCTGGCTGGAGGATTCCGGTTACATGGCCCGGGCGGCCTTCCTCATGGACATGGTTATGCACAAGTTCGGCCTCCACGGCAGGTCCTTCATTCCCATGATTATGGGCTTCGGCTGCAGCGTACCGGCGGTAATGACCGCCCGCAC
>JAGDDM010000122.1 GCA_017958015.1 Abditibacteriota bacterium
CCCGGCACCTCCGGCTTTTCGTTTATGGCGCTGCCGTCGAGGAAAACGCACTTGGCGCCCTCCTCCACCGCTTTCATAACCGCCGCGAGGTCCTCTATGGCGACGGAAGCGATGATAACCTCGCCTCCTTTGCGGTCCTTCCAATCCCGAACCGCGAGACCCCGGGCGGTAAGGAAACTCTTGAGAGCCGGGTCGTCACCGGCGAGAACAACCTCACCGGAGCGCTGTTTTTCGGGAGCGTAGACGTAAAACTCCTCCTCACCCACGGCGTGGCCGCCCTCGGCGATAACTATTTTCAGTTTATACGTTCCCTCGGGAGCGCCGTTTACGGGAACTTCCGCCTCGAAGGAGTCCGCCACAAAGGAATCGGAGTTTGCTTTCACGGTAACGGGGATCGTCTCGTCGTAGAGGCGCGCGCCCTCTCCGAAAACCGTCACTCTGGCCCTGTACTCGCCGGGCTTCAAAACGTCCTCGTTCACCAGAACGCCGCTTATTTTCACCTTGTCGGTGTTCCGGACGTTCATGGGCTCAACGAAGGCGCACCAGCGGCAGGGGCTGAAGCCGTCGAACACGGCGTCGTGAGCTCCTTTTTTCGGTTCCCGGAAATAGGTGACCAGTCCCTCGCCGGAGCAGGAGATATCGTGGCCGGCAGTGAGGGAGTAGCCTATCAGTTTGGGGTTGGCCCGCAGGGCGTTCATGCCGAAGAGTCTGCACCGGGCCATGAGGCCCACGGCGGAGTCGAAGTAGTCGTCCGGGGAGGCGAAGGTGCGCTCCATTCCCAGCCGGTTCCAGTCCTTCATAAAGGAGTTCAGCACGTTGACGAAGAACCGAGCGTCGCCGGTGTCGGTTCTGCCCAGTCCCTCAAATCCCCGAACCACCCGGGTGAGGTTGATGGCGCTGCCGATGCCGTACTCCGACGCGAAAACGGAATAGCCCCGGGGAGCGGTTGTTCTGAACTCCTTAAGGACGTTCTCTCTGTGGGGGAAGTCCCGGTAGGGGTGAATGTCGTCAAGGTCGGTGCTCCAACAGCTCTCGCCGGGGTTGGCGTAGACCGCGGGGTTGTTGTCGTCCCAATTACCGGCGAAGCGGACGAAGGAGGTGAGGTCGCCGGGGAGCATCTCGCCGTAGGTCCAGACGCCCCGGGGGTTGGAGTAGCCGTTGTAGTCCCGGTAGAAGTCGTAATCGCCGATGGTGAGGTCAACCATGGTGGAGTCGCTGAAGGACTGACCGTCGCCGCAGCCCACGTTCACGAACACAAGGTCCCCCTCTTCCAAATCGAAGGAACCCTCGTAGGCGCATTCGTTGCCTTTGCCATTCAGGTTAATGAAGTCATCGAAAACCTTGGCGCCCTTCACGTATATCATGGGCTCGCTTGATGTAGGTCTGTCACAGATGCCGGTGAAGCGGGCCCGAATGTCGTACCTGCCGCTCGTGGGGGCGGTGAATTTGACGGAGCAGTCCTTCTCCGGCGCCGGATGCATCTGAATCCTGCCCGGCGGCAGGTGGGTGTCGGCGTTGGTGAGGATTTCCGTTGAGGGATTCTTGTGAATGTGGGGAACACTGAGGGGCGAGCCCATCTTTATGTCGCCGGTTAAGGGTACAACAAAGTCGGTGAGGTGGAAGTTGCCGCTGTTAAGAAGCACAAAGCGGCTGTCGTCCTCCGCCCGAACCTCCGGCAGGAAGGTGAGAGCCCGGCGGTAGAACACGTCGGAATAGTTCTCGTTGAGCATACCCCAAATCACCACGCTGGGGTGGTTCCGATCCCGGCGAATCATGTTCAAGGTGGAATACTCCCATCGCGGGACCATGGCCGGCACCTTCGGCTCCGGGTTGGGCATGTTGTAGCCCAGCTGCCAGGAGGCCAGGGCCTCGTCGTAAATCATAAGCCCCAACTCGTCGGCCAAATCGAGAATATAACTGTGGTGGAGACCGAAAATGAAGCGGACGCAGTTGAAGCCCATTGTCTTGAAGTTCATCATATCCCGACGGGTGGTCTCCTTGTTGAGAGGAACGGTCAGACCCACCGGCGACATCTCGTCGCAGTGGTTGCATTTCAGGAAAATCCGCCGTCCGTTCAGTTTGAAAAAGCCGTCTTTGTACTCGAAAACGCGGAAGCCGATGTTGGAGGAATAGCTGTCCTTGAAAGAACCGCCGTCGAAATCGCTTTCCCCGGAGACGCTGTAAAGATTGGGGTCGTCGATGTCCCAGAGTTTGCGGTTTTTGACGTAGAGCATAAGGGAAAAGTCGCTCTTTCCGGGGGCGGCGGTGATATTGACCGAGGTCTCGTCGCAAACCTCACCCTCGTGGGCGGGCATTACCCGAAAAGTGATTTTACCCTTCCGGGTTTCGCCGGTGGGGTTGTCTGTCCTGCCCCGAACTTCCACACAGCCCACGGCGGCGTCGGGAATAAGGCGGATGTCGGTCATGCGGACCCGTGGAGTCTCCAGAAACTCCACGGAGTCAAGGAGACCGCCATAGTTGTACATACCCCGACCCTTACCCCGGCCGGGAATCTCGTAGGTGTTGATGCCGTCTATCTCGACAATGTCCGGGCACAGGAGCCGCACGGCGATGAGGTTTTCGCCGTCCTTTACGGCTTCGGTGGCGTCAACGGTGAATATCTCCTCCGAATCCTCGTGGGAGCCCAGCTCAACGCCGTTCATGTAGACGGTGGCCTTGTAGGCCGCCATCCGGAACCGCAGAAGGTAGCGGGCATCATCCCGCTTTTTGATGTTTTTCAGGGAACGGTAGTACCAAACCAAGCCCCAGTAGTTCGGGAAGGCCTCCTGCAGCGTGCCGGGAACCCGGATGTCAACGGCGCCCCGGGGAATTGCCCGCTGCCAACGGTCGATCATGCCCCGATTGGCGGGGTCTTTGACGATTTTCCAACCGCCCCCGGCGGGCGCGTCAAGGGTGGTGACATTGGTGGCAAATGAGGGCGCGGCAAAGGCGAGAACCGCCGCCGCCAGAATGAGAAGTCGCTTCATGTGAACCTCCGACGGATTGTTATATCCATTATACCGGAATAAGTTCATTGTTGGTAGTTCATGATTACTTTACATCAAAGTTGTTTTATAATCCGCCGTGAATCGCCCCGAAACACGAAAAAGCCCCCTCGTCGGGGGCTGTAATAGCGGCATCGATTTTCGCGGTTATTGCCGAGTCGTCGAAGAGGCGATACTTGAGGTCTTGCACTGCCTGAGTGACTTTCTTGCGCACGTCGGTGGCATCGTTGCCCGTTACCTGCTCATAGAGGTCAGTAATCTCACCGATAAGCGTGACATTATCCTGCGAACCGGCCACGTCGCTGAGTGCGTTTGTATCGAAATACTCGGGATTGCCGTCGGAGTCCTTGGCGTGCTTGAGATACAGCCGGAGCTCTTTAAGCAAAGCCTGCGCCTGCTCGTACAGCCGGTCGCTGTCGCCCACGCTCTCAATCATCTCGGGGAACGTCGGCTTCTCGGTGTAGACAGCCTCGGCTCTCGGTGCGGCTTCGGCGAGCGGCTTTCCGGCCAGCTTCGTTAAAGCTTCATACTCGTCCACGCACCACGTTAAATCATCGAGGAGCGCGGCGGACTCCTCTTTATAATCCGATACCGCGTCCTCAAGCGTCTTTTCGCCATGTGCGGCCTCGATGTTCGACGCTTCGGCGCAAAACTCGCCCACCTCGTCCGCTTTCGCGGATTCGACGGGCGAAGACGGATAAAAAATCGACACCGCCGCGTTTAACAGCGATGTCGCTTCTTCAACTCTTGTTTTTGGCATTTTTTATATTTCGAGATATGGCTTTCCGGTGATGGCCGTCCATACTTCCTCTCTTGTAGCCACCTTACTCGTTAGGCGCACATATTTTTCGCAAGGTGCGTCCCATTCAAAAACATCTTCCGGTTTGCGTTTGTACGCCTTGCAATATCCAAGGCACGGATAAAGCAGTGTAAATCTGTCACCTTCATCCCTATATACCGCGTTCTCGCACGTATTGCAGTATATCTTATCCTTTTTGCCCGCGCCGAGCGGCTGTGTAAACCTGTTATATTCCTGCTCTCCCATTGCTGTTACCGTCCTTTTTTTATTGTAGGCTTTCGGTCAATCGGGTCGTCCTGACCAAACAAATTATAACCATCTTCGGGATGCAAGTCAAGTTCGATATACAACCGCCCGTTCGGTTCATAATACATCTTTCGCACGGTGTAACTTCTGCCTCGTTGCAACAGGATTTCCATCTCATCACTAAGACGTAGTGCTTTCATAATCCCGTTCCAATTTATATCAAATCCTGTTTTTTCGCCTATGTATATGCTTCCGTTAGACGACACCGGCTCCACATAGCCCGCGCTTGCGCCCTTGGGGACGAATATTTTAAGATATACTTCTGCTTTTTCGGTGTATGGCGATTCTTTCATACAACAACACGCCGGTACAAAAACGGGCTCCCTTTCGGGAGCCCTTCGGTTTATCTATGGAGAAGCTCAGAGAACTTCCGTTGCTCTGACGCCGGTTTTGGTGGCGATGCCGGTGACGGTGACAAAGCCGCCAACCGCCTTATCGGTGGCGCCGATTACGGTAACGTCGCCGCTGCCGTTGTTAATGACGAAGGCGCCGTCGGCTTTGGAGACAACCTTGCCCCAGACCCGAACGAGAACGCCGGTATCAACCGAGTTCTTTGTCATGGCCAGAGCGAGGAGTTTGTCGCCGGACCGGGAGGAAGTGACTTCCGTAACGGTGATGTACCTGCCGCCCTCGTCGGTGCCCACGGTGCCCTTGACTCTCACTCTGTCGCCGGCGGCGACAACGTTGTTCACGCCGGAGAAGTCGAGTCTTACGCCCGCCAGTCTGTCCTCGGCGGAGACGTAGACGGAGCTGTCGCCGAAGAAGCCCTTGTCGTTGAGCGCAACCGTGTCGAAGGCGGTAATCACGACGGTGCCATCCTCAATGTCATTGAGGTCGGCGACGCTGTCAAGGTCAACCGCCTCGCCTTCGGGATTGACTTCGTAACAGCCCATGTCGGGAGCCGTGCCGATGAAAGGCAGACCCACGTCGACGCCGGCGTCAACGGCGGGAGAGGTGCCGGAGATAACCGGAGCCGCGGTAAAGAGGGGATCCGCCTGAATCGTGTCCGCTCCGAGGAGCGTGTCGGTGGCTCTTGCGCAGTTCCAAATGAGGTTTTTGCTGTTGGTGAGGGTGCCGGAGCTTGTTCCGATGCTGAGGGCGATGCCGCAGTTCGTGAAGATGTTGTTCATCGCGGTAGCGGATGCGGATACGGATTGACCGGCGGAGAGGCGTATGCCGTAGAGGGTGCAGTCGGTGATTGTGTTGTTGTACACAAGGTCGTTTGTTCTGCCGCCCCGAACGTCGATGCCGCCGCCCTTCACGTTGTGAATGTAGTTGCCTATGTATCTGCACTGCTGCCCGCTGCCGTAGTAGCCGCTCATATTGTATATGGCGTAGCCCTCGCCGGCGCATGTGAGACCGATGTTATAGAACTCGCAGTTCTCGACGGTGGCGTCGCAGTTCGCGCAGGTCATATAGATTGCCGCGGACTGAGGCCAAATGGTGGTGACATAGTCCGTGTCGCGGAAGACGCAGTTTCTTACCACCAAACCCGCCGCCTTTTGGTTTACGAACAGGGACGCCGCGCCGCCCACAAACTCGAAGCCGTCGAGAACGAGATAGTTGTCGGAGACCTGCAGACAGACCGTGAGGTTGCTGTGACCGGCGTTTTCGCTGCCGTCGTTGATAAGTTTCACGCTGCCCTGGGCTTTGTAGGTGATGGGATAGTCGGCGGTGCCGTCGCAGGTTCCCAGCTTAATCGCGCTGTTATCGGTGCCCTTGGTGACGACGTACTCGCCCTCTTTGACGATAACCCTGTCGCCGGGCTTCAAAACGCCCTTGTGGTCGCCGTCGAAGATGGTTGCCCAGGGATCCGCCTCGGTACCGGCGCCGTTGTCGTCGCCGTCGGCGGACACATAGTACGTGGCCGCGAAAAGCGCCCCGGAACAGAGCAGAATCGCCCAGAGAATCAGCGCGAATAAGCCGATTTTACGTTTTGACATGTTTTTGCCCTTCCTTAAATAA
>JAGDDM010000123.1 GCA_017958015.1 Abditibacteriota bacterium
GGAGGGGTCCAGAACCACTCTCGGACGGGGCTTCACGTAGTTGCTCCAGCCCACAACGGGGCCGAAGGCGTCTATTTTGATGAGACAGCCGTCGCCGGGCTTCAGGTCCTTCACAAACTCCGTGGGAGAGGTTTGAAGAGCCGTTCCGCTGTGGGGAGCGACTTCTTTAACCGCGACGGGTTTCGCGAATGTCATCTTCGCCCGAACCTTGTTCTTATAATCTCTGTTGGTAACCATGGCGTACATGTCGCCGGACTTATCGTAAAACTGACCGATGACGAAATCGCCGCCGCTCACTTGCAGGAAGTTGTCCGCGGGCAGAGCCTTCGTCATGTTCGGCAAGTCGCCGGTGTGGTACACGGCGCATGAGGTGAGATTAAGAAGCGTGGGACCGAGGGCCTTTATCTCTTTGTTGAGCTGCTGAGCGTAGTACCACTTCTCGTTCCGGCTGCCGTCGTAATTGAGAAGCGCGTCGCCCCAGTCGAAGGATTTGTCCTTCGGGACGTCGTAGGTGAAGTATAGAATGCCCTTGGCGCCGTAGGCAAGGGAGGTGTAAACTTCCCAGCGCATTTCCGCCTCGGTGGGGTCTCTGTAACCCCACTTGTCCTCAAAGGCGTAGGTGTGGGGAATGGAGAGAATAATGGAGTTCATGGGCACGTCGTGCTTCAGGGCGTACTTGCGGTAAATCTCGAGGTTGGAGAAGTAGGTTGTCCTGTCGGTGCCGTCCTTCATGAAGGGGTAGCTGTCGTAGCTCAAAATCTCCGGCTTCACCATCTTGCAGAACTCGTCCACATATCTGTCCTCATCGCAGTAGCCGAAGTCGGCGGTGCCGAAGGCATTCAAATAGGTGGGGAAGAGGTTCACGAAGGAGAGGTGCTTGGGGTCCCGCTGCTTGATGAACTGCCGCACCTCGGCTATCTTGGCAAACTCCGAGGGGTTGGGCTCGTCGCAGAGGTGGTAGCCCCAGAGAGCGGGGTGGTCTTTGTATTTGTCGACGATAGCACCCAGATGGGACTCAAGCTCCGGGTCCTCGCCGCCGTATTTCAGCATGTCCGGAAGCCACAGCTGCGCCTTCATGCCGTATTTTTGGCAGAGGTCCAGAACCTTGTCCTGATTGAGTGTTGTGTAGACGAAAGCCACGTTGAAGCCGCACTCCGCTATCTCCGCGAACTTCTCGTCGGTAATCTCGTAGGGAGCCCGCCAAAAACTTATGGGGAAAAAGTCGTAGTCCGCCTTTTGCTCCGCCTTCCATGTGTGGGGCATGTCACGGGTGGTCTTCGCGGGCTCCGCCGCGCCCTTGAAGAGCTCGTCGGGGGTGGGAAGGGGTTTTGCCCAAGAAGCAGCCGCGAAAGCGACAATGACGCAAATAAATAAGAGCTTTTTCATAATACCTCGCTTTAGGTTTCAGGTGCCGGGTGCCGGGTGCCAGCGGTGGTGTTTTGCTGTCGCAAAACGAATTATATAACCCACATCGCAAGGTGGGTTGGTAGAATCCGTCGGCTTTGCCGACACATTCCCTGACCCCTGACCCCTGGCACCTGACACCTATATAATCATTTTTCCTTAACCCGAATGAGTATTCCGTCTCCCGCCGCCAGCGTCTTAACCGCGTAGGTGGGAGTCACCTGCGTCACCGGCTTGCCGTGGGGAGCGATTTCTTTGAGCTCAACGGGTTTGGCGAAGTTGATAAGAGCCGCCGCCGGGTGCTTGTAGTCCCGATTGACCACCATTATATACTTATCGTTCTTGACCTTAAGCACGCCCATGGTGAAGTCGCCGCCGGAAACCTGTATGGGATAGTCCTCGGGGAAAGGAGTTGTGCTCTGGGGCAGAACACCCAAACGCACGCCGTCGCCCATGGCGGCCAGCACAATCTGCTCGCCCATGTTGTCCGATTTTCCCTCGCCCACGGTGGTCTGAACATATTCTTCCGGTGTAATGCCGGTGTTGTAAACCGCCACGCTGTCGGCGTTAAGGAGCACATCCTCCATGGCGTGGATTTCGGCGTTGATTTCCTTTACGATGTAATATTTGGCGTTCCTCGTCATGTCCCGATTGAGAATGGCGTCGCCCCAGTAAAATCCGGCGTAGGGTTCTTTGCCGGTTTCAAGAGACGAGTCGGTGTCCCAGCCCGGCACGTGGTAGCAGAAATAGAGAATGCCCTTCGCGCCGTAGGCCAGAGCGGTGTAAACCTGCCAGCGAAGCTCCGCCTCGTTAGGGTCTCTGTAACCCACGGCCCTGTTGGTTCCCGCTTCGTGGGGAATGCTGAGGACGATAGAGTTGAAAGGAATGTTGTAGTCCAAACAGGCCTTGCGGAACACCTCAAGGTTGTTGTAGGTGCTGTTGAAGCGGTCGTTGCCGTCAACCATAAGACTGTAATGGTCGTAACTCATCATGCCCGGTTCGGCTTCTTTGATAAAAGTGCGCACGTAGTCGTCGAAAGTTCTGCCGCCGAAAAGGAAAGAACCGTAGTTGGGCAGGAGATTGGTGAAAGCGATGTGTTTGGGGTCCTTCTTTTTGAGGTACTTGGTGACGGCTCCTATCTTGGCAAAGGAATCGAAGAGGGGCTCGTCAACGATGTGGTAACCCCACATGGCGGGGTGATCCTTGTACTTGGCGATTATCTCATCGAGGTTCTTCTCGAAATCCGGGTCCGTGGGCTCCTTGGCGAGAACGGGAATGTTGCAAACCTGGCACTTCATGCCGTACTTCTGACACATATCCAAAATCGTCATCTGGTCCTTTGTGGTGTAGTCGAAAACCAGATTGAAACCCGCCTCGGCCATTTCTTTATACGCGGCGTCATCGTGCCTGGGTGACGCCTGCCACATGCTGATGGGGAACTTGTTGCCGGCGGTAAAGGCGGCTGTTGATATTAATACCAAAAATGCGATAAAGATTTGTTTCATTGTTTGCCTCCGTTTTGTTTTGGATTTTGGTTTATTGAATCAAGTGTCCGCTTTGCGGACGGATTATAAAACCGACATCGTAATGTGGGTTTACGGAATCAGCCGCCTTTGGCGGCACCGCGCCTAAAACCCGATAACCTATTAACCTAACAACCTGATATGATTACTTTTCCTTAACCCGAATGAGTATTCCGTCTCCCGCCGCCAGCGTCTTCACCGCGTAGGTGGGAGTCACCTGCGTCACAGGCTTGCCGTGGGGAGCGATTTCTTTGAGCTCAACGGGTCTTGCGAAGTTGATAAGGGCCGCCGCCGGGTGCTTGTAGTCCCGATTGACCACCATAATGTACTTACCGCCCCTCGTCTCAAGCACGCCCATGGTAAAATCGCCGCCGGAGATTTGAATCGGATAGTCGGCGGGGAAAGGAGTTGTACTCAGGGGCAGCATACCCGGGTGAAGGCCGTCTCCGTTAGCAAACGCAATCATGTCATCGATGCTCTCGGATTTTCCCTCGGCAACGAGGTTCTCGGCGTACTCTTCCGCGGGAATGCCGGTGTTGTAGACCGCCACGCAGTCCGCAGCGAGAAGCACATCCTCCATCTCGCGGATTTCCCGGTTGATTTCTTTTACGATGTAATACTTTCTGTTGCGGGTCATGTCCCGATTGATAATCGCGTCGCCCCAGTAAAACCCGACGCAGGGCTCTTTACCGGTTTCGATGGAGGAATCCGTGTCCCAACCCGGCACATGGTAGCAAAAGTAGAGAATACCCTTGGCGCCGTAAGCGAGGGCGGTGTAAACCTGCCAGCGCAGCTCCGCCTCACTCGGGTCTCTGAAACCTATGTTCCTGTCGATTCCCATTACGTGGGGAATGGAGAGGACGATGGAGTTGAAAGGGACGTTATTGTCCCGACAGGCTTTGCGGAACACCTCAAGGTTGTCATATGTGCTGTTGAAGCGGTCGTTGCCGTCAACCATGAGACCGTAATGGTCGTAGCTCATCATATCCGGCTCCGCTTCCTTGATAAAGGTGCGCACATAGTCATCGAAGGTTCTGCCGCCTAATGGGAATCCGGCGTAGTTGGGCAAAAGATTGGTAAAAGCGATATGCTTGGGGTCTTTCTTTTTGAGATACTTGGTGACGGCGGCAATCTTGGCGAAAGAATCAAAGCGGGGCTCGTCGAAGATGTGGTAGCCCCAGGTTGCGGGATGACTGCCGTACTTGGCGATTATCTCGTCCAGATTCTTCTCAAAATCCGGGTCGCCGGGATCCTTGTCGAGAACGGGAACATTGCAAACTTGGCACTTTATGCCGTACTTCTCGCACATATCAAGCACCATCATTTGGTCGCTCGCGGTGTAGTCGTAAACGATATTGATGCCCGCCTCAACCATTTCTTCGTAGGTGGCGTCGTCGTGTCTGGGCGACGCGTGCCACATGCTTATGGGAAACCTGTTGCCGGCAAACACCGAAGCGGCGGTCGAAGCGAGAAGTAAAAGAGTTATGAGAATTTGTTTCATGATTTGTATACGTGTATTTCGGATTATATGAGATTTCGGGTTTCGGGTCAGGTGTCCGCTTCGCGGACGGATTACACAATTCACATTGCGGTGTCGGTCCGTAAATCGTCGCCGTAAGGCGGCACCGCCCCCGATTCCCGACTCCCTATATAATTATTTTTCAATAACTTTAATAAGTATCCCGTCTCCCGCCGCCAGCGTCTTCACGGCGTAGGTGGGAGTCACCTGCGTCACCGGCTTGCCGTGGGGAGCGATTTCTTTGAGCTCAACGGGTCTTGCGAAGTTGATAAGGGCCGCCGCCGGGTGCTTGTAGTCCCGGTTCACCACCATGATGTATCTATCGCCTTTAAGCTCAAAGACGCCCATGGTGAAGTCGCCGCCGTTTATCCGTATGGGATAGTCCTTGGGGAAAGGAGTTGTGCTCTGGGGGAGAGTGCCGAGGATGGGGCCTTTACCCTTGGCGGAGAGCACGATCTGTTCCGCCATGCTCACTTCCTTGCCGCCGACGGCCTTCACTTCTTCCTCTTTGAAGTCCTTGGGAGCGCCGGTGTTGTAGACGGCGGCGCACCGGGCGCTATTGAGCACGTCCTCCATGGCGCGGATTTCGGCGTTTATCTTCTTAACGATGTAATACTTCCCGTTCCGGGTCATGTCCCGATTGAGAATGCCGTCGCCCCAGTAGAATCCGTTGAAGGGTTCCTTGCCGGTCTCTATTGAGGAATCCGTATCCCAGCCCGGCACGTGATAGCAGAAATACTGAATACCCTTGGCGCCGTAAGCGAGGGCGGTGTAGACCTGCCAGCGCAGTTCCGCTTCGTTGGGGTCCCTGTAGCCGCCGTTGCGGTTGCCGCCGGGCACGTGGGGAATACTGAGGACGATGGCGTTGAAGGGCAAACCGAAGTCCCGGCAGGCTTTGCTCACCACCTCAAGATTGTCGTAGGTGCTGTCGAAGCGGTCGAGGCCGTCTCTGCGCAAAGCGTAGTGGTCGTAACTGACAATTTCCGGCCCCACTTCGCCTATAAAACCCCGCACGTAATCGTCGAATGTCTTGCCGCCGAAAAGGAAACTTCCGTAGTTGGGCAAAAGATTCACGAAAGCCGGGTGTTTGGGGTCCTTCTCTTTCAGATACTTCGTCACCGCCGCGAGCTTGGGGAAGGCGTCGAAAAGGGGTTCGTCCGTAAGGTGGTAGCCCCACAGCGCCGGGTGGTCTTTGTAATCCGCCACCACCGCGTCAAGGTTTTTCCCGAAATCCGGGTCCGAGGGGTCCTTGGCCATGGTTCGGCGGTCGTTCACCAGGCACTTCATGCCGAACTTTCCGCTTTGGTCGAGAACGAGCTTTTGGTCGGAAGCCAGCTCATCAAAAACCAAGGTGAAACCGGCCTCCGCCATATCCCCGTATATCCCGTCATCGTACCGGGGCGGAGCCAGCCAAAAACTGATGAGGAACCTGTCCTTGGCAAAAACCGACGCCGAAGTCATAAGAACCAAAACGGCGATAAAAAATCGATGCATTGTACCCCTCGTTAAATTTAGGTGCCGGGTGCCGGGTTTCAGGTGTCAGGGAATGTGCCGCCAAAGGCGGCGGATTCTACCAACCCACCTTGTAATGTGGGTTATATAATCCGTTTTGCGACAGCAAAACACCGCCGCTGGCCCCTGACCCCTGGACCCTGACCCCTAATATTCGTATCCGAAATACTTGAGAATACCTCTGGCGTATCCTTCCGCCAGCTTGTCCTGCTTGTTCTTCAGGTACTCCCGCTCCACCGGGTTGGTGTGGAACATGGTCTCCGTGAGGATTGCCGGGCAGTAGGAGTTGTAAACCACGTGGAGGTGGTTCCAGTGCTCTTTCACGCCTCTGTCCTTGGCTTCCGGATAGAATGTGCGGATAGCGTCAAGGAGGGCATACTGGACGCAGTTTGCCAGCCGCTGGGACTCATCTCTGCCGGTAGGTCTGAAGAATGTCCAGGTGCCGCCCATCTCCGTGTTGTTGTTGGCGTCGGAGTGGAAGGCCACGAAGGCGTCGCAGCCGATGCGTCTGCCCAGCTTGGCCTCATAACTGAGTTTCACTTCCTGATCTCTGAAATCGCGGTTCAGGTAAACGTCCACTCTGCCGTCCTCTTTGAGCTTCTTGTAGGTGAGCTCGGCGATTTCGTACATGTTCTTGCCCTCGTTGTAGAGCTCTTCGTTGTTGTCGCCCCAAATGATATTGCGGAACTGGTCGGAGGGGTCCAAAACCACTCTGGGCTTGGGCTTAACGTAGTAGTTCCACTTGCAGTAGCGAAGAGGAGCGGTTTCAATCTTAATGAGAACGCCGTCGCCGGGGCTGAGGGTCTTTTCCCACTTGTTCGCGGCGGTCTGTCTGCCGCGGCCGCCGTGGGGAGCCACTTCGCTGACTTTAACGTCCTGGGCGAACTTGAGAACGGCGGTCTGGGGCTCGGTCATGGATTTGTTGGACACCATGGCGTACATCTCGCCCTTGTCGGAGACGAACTGGCCAAGGACAAACTCGCCGTCGGCAATCCCAATGAGGTTCTCAACGGGAATGGGTCTTGTGTGTTCGGAAACCACCTTGCCGGTGTTGAACACCGCCACGGATTTGAGGCTCATGAGGGTATCGCTCATGGCCAAAATCTCGTGGTTGATTGTCTTGGCGGCATAGTAGCGGCGGGTCTTGTTACCGTCCCAATCAAGGAGCGCGTCGCCCCACTTGAACATGGTGTCCTGCTTGGGCGGCGCGTAGGTGAAGTAGATAATGCCCTGACCGCCGTAGGCGATGGTGTTGTAAATCTGCCAACGAATGTCGTCGTCGCTGGGGTCTCTGTAACCGCCGTGCTCGATATCGAGAATGCAGGCGCAGAAGGGAACGTCGTATTTAAGAGCCTTGCTGCGGATAATCTCAAGGTTGCTGAAGAAGCCCCGGAGATTGTCGTGGGCCCGGTCCTTGGCCAGCACGTAGATATCGTAACTGAGCACGTCCGGGCGGACAAGGCTCATGTATTCCTCGATGAACCGTTCATGATCGGCGTAGTCGAAGAGGGGCTTGGCGCTCTTCGTTATGCCGAAGGGGAACATGTTGGTAAAAGCGACGTGATTGGGGTCGTTCTTGCGAATCTCTTCGCTGACCCGGGTTATGCCGTAGAAAGAAGGCTGAGCGGGCTCGTCGCAAATATGGTAACCCCACAGCGCCGAGTGGTCCTTGTATTCGTTCACCGCGGAGGCAATCTTCTCGGCGAAGCCTTCCGCTTCCCAATCGAAGTCCCGAAGCCGCTCGTCGTAGACCTGAACCTTCATATCGGACTTCTGACAGAGATCCAGGAGCTGCTTCTGCTCCGCGGGAGTCTTGTGGGTGTAGTCGAAGTAGACCGTAAAGCCCGCGTCCGCCACGTCTTTGACGGTGGCGTCGTCCAACGTATCGGGCGCCTGCCAAAGGGAGATGGGGAACTTTTCACCGCACTGGGCGGCGGCGGCGAGAGAAGCCAAAACGAGAATAAAAAGTAACTTTTTCATACGTATCCTCCGATTGATAGTATAGTTAAATTTTATCGTAAGACAGAAAAAAAAACAAGACTCTTTCGAGTCTTGGTTTTTAGGGATCAGGGGTCAGGTGTCAGGGGCCAGGGAATGTGTCGGCAAGCCGACGGATTCTACCAACTAACCTTGCAATGTGAGTTGGTAGAATCGTTTCGCGACAGCGAAACACCACCGCTGGCACCCGGCACCCGGCACCTGACACCTATTTATTAAAATATTCCGCCAAACCTTCCGCTATCATCTCACTATTCCTATGTGAAACAATCACCGCGGGACAATACACATTCCCTATAAATCCGGCGAAAGCGTCGTAGTCCTCCACGGCCTCCGGGTCGATGAGGCTCGCAAGACGCCTGCCCTCGTGTCTGCCGGTGAGGAGATAATAATCCTTGTCGCCGAAGATTATGTAGGCTTCGGAATCGAGACGCCGAGCCAGCCGAGCCGGGTCCTTTACGTCGCCGCCGATGATGTTCACGACGATTTTACCCTCAAGCTTCGCCGCCGCA
>JAGDDM010000124.1 GCA_017958015.1 Abditibacteriota bacterium
CAACGCCCGCTACTGCTACCTCGACCCCAAGATCGGCGCCAAGATTGTTGTGGCGGAATCCGCCAGAAACCTGGCCTGCTCCGGCGCCAAGGCCGCCGGTTCCACCGACTGTCTCAACTTCGGCAACCCGGAAAAGCCGGAGGCCTTCTGGCAGTTCAAGACCGCGGTTGAGGGTCTGGCGGAGGCCTGCGACTTCTTCCGCGCTCCGGTGGTCAGCGGCAACGTGAGTTTCTACAACGAGACTCCCGCCGGCGCCATCTTCCCCACTCCCACCATCGGTATGCTGGGCGTGATCGATGACGTAAAGAACATCCGCACCTACGAGTTCAAAAAGGAAGGCGACGTGGTTGTTCTCCTCGACGGTATGCAGGATAAGCCCGAAAACATGGGCGGCAGCGAATACATGGCCACCCTGCTGGGCAAAACCGCGGGAATGCCCCCTTCCATGGACATGAAAAAGGAACAGAACCTTATCGACACTCTCCTTGAGGGAATCGAGAAGGGATATATACTCTCCGCCCACGACGTCAGCGAAGGCGGCGTAGCGGTAACGCTCGGGGAGTGCTGCTTCGGGAATCATCTCGGAGCATCGATCAACTTAACTTCCGACATAAGCGACACGGCTACCCTCTTCGGCGAAGCCCAGTCCAGAGCGGTGGTCACACTGCATGCCACCGACCTCACCAAGCTGGCGGAGATTGCCGAAAAGCGCGGCGTCAAGTGCGATTATATCGGAACGGTAGGCGGCGAAAAACTCACCGTCAAAGTCAATTCGGAAATTCTTATCGACGCGGATGTGGAGGATCTTGAGGCAGCCTACCGCGGCACGATAAGAAAAATGATGGAGTCCAAATGATAGACAGTATTTTCGACGACAAGCCCGAAATCGCGGAAGAGTGCGGTATTTTCGGCATTCACTGCAAAGGTGAAGACGTATCAAAACTGACCTTCTTCGGTATCTTCTCCCTCCAGCACAGAGGCCAGGAGAGCGCGGGCATCGCCGCCACCGATGACGGCAAGACAATCAAGCTCCACCGGGAAATGGGTCTCGTTACCCAGATTTTCCGCGAGGAGATTCTGCAGGAGCTGACGGGTCACGCGGCCATCGCCCACACCCGCTACTCCACCAACGGCGCCAGCGTCGCCCGGAACATCCAGCCCATGGTCACCCACACCGAAAAGTTCGGCGAGATAGCCATGGCCCACAACGGCGACCTTGTGAACGCCGACGAGGTCAGAGAAGTCCTCAAGAAGAAAGGCGCCGAGTTCGAGTCCACCTCCGACAGCGAAGTGATAATGAAGATTATCGAGTGCTCCGACGCCGATAACATTATCGATGCCATCACCGAGGTGGTGAACACCATCAAGGGCGGCTTCGCGGTTGTCCTTTTGGTGGGCGACAAGGTCTACGCCTTCAGAGACCCCATGGGCATCAGACCCCTGTCTCTGGCCACCATGGGCGACGACAACTTCGTGGTGGCTTCCGAGACCTGTGCCTTCAACACCATCGGCGCCAAGTACGTCCGGGAGGTCAACCCCGGCGAGATTCTCTGCCTCGACGAAAACGGAGCCAGATCCACCCGTGCCACCCCGAAAAAAGAAGAGGCGGCCCTCTGCTGCTTCGAATATGTATATATCGCCAGACCGGACAGCAACCTCTACGACGTTTCCGTCCACGCCGCCCGCCGGAGAATGGGCGCGGAGCTGGCCAAGGAATACCCGGTTGACGCGGACATCGTGTTCCCCATTCCCCACACCGGCACCCCGGCGGCCATCGGTCTCGCCCAGGAATCCAAGATTCCCTACATGGAAGCGGTTATCAAGAACTATTACATCCACCGAACCTTCATCGAACCCACACAGCAGCTCCGGGAGCTGGGCGTCCGCATGAAGCTCTCCCCCCTCACCGAATCCCTTAGGGGCAAGAGAGTCATCATGGTTGACGACAGTATCGTCCGCGGTACCACAATCGGCCCCACCATCAAGATGATAAGAGACGCCGGCGCCGCGGAAGTCCACGTGCGCATCGCTTCGCCGCCGCTGCCCTTCCCCTGCTTCTACGGCATCGACACCGCCAGCCGCAAGGAACTCATCGCGGCCAGAATGAGCGTGGAAGAAATACGGCAGTACATCGGCGCGGACTCCCTGGGCTTCCTGAGCCTTGAGGGTCTCCTGAAAGCCATCGGCGTCGGCCACGACAAGCTCTGCTGCGCCTGCCTTGACGGCAAATATCCCATCGAGATTAACAAAGAGATGAGAGAAAAGAAATACCTCTTCGACGAGGACGTGAAAGGTAAGTAAAATGGCGGACAACTCCACTTACAAAGCCGCCGGCGTTGACATCGACGCCGGTACCGAAGCGGTAAATCGCCTGAAGGAATACGTTCGGTCCACGTACACTCCGGACGTGGCCTCCGACGTGGGCGGCTTCGGCGGTATGATTCGGGTTCCCCAAAGCGGCATGACCGACCCCATTCTCGTCTCCAGCATCGACGGTGTGGGCACCAAGGTCAAGATAGCCGCCATGATGAACAAATACGACACCGTGGGCATGGACATCGTGAACCACAGCGTAAACGATATCCTGGTTCAGGGCGCCAAGGCTCTCTTCTTCCTGGACTACTTCGCGACCTCGGCCCTTAAACCGGCCATGGCGGCGGATATCGTCAAGGGAATGTCCGCGGCCTGCCGCGAAGTGGGCTGCGCCCTCATCGGCGGCGAGATAGCGGAGATGCCCGGCGTCTACGTCAGCGGCGAGTTCGACATCGCCGGCTGCATCGTGGGCATAGTGGACAGACCCAAAATCATCGATGGCTCCAAAGTACGGCCCGGCGACGTTGTTCTGGGCCTCAAGTCCTCCGGACCCCACACCAACGGCTACTCCCTTATCCGCAAGATATTCTTCGACGACAACAGCTTCAAAGTCACCGATGAGATAGACGAGCTTGGCTGCACCTTGGGTGAAGCGCTTCTGGCGCCCCACCGCTGCTACGGCAACCCCATCCACAAACTCATTCCCGAGGTGGAGATTCACGCCATGGCCCACCTCACCGGCGGCGGTTTCTACAACAACATTCCCCGGGTTCTCCCGGAGGGATGCGGAATGGAAATCGACAACGGAAGTTGGGACGTTCTGCCCATCTTCAAGCTCATCGGCAAGACGGCAAATATCGACTTCTTCGAGATGCACCGCACCTTCAACATGGGCATCGGCATGGTGGTTGTTGTATCTCCCGAAGATGCCGACAAGGCGGCGGAGATTCTGCGGACAAACGGCGAAACCGTGTACCGGATAGGCAAAGTCGTCTCCGGTCCCCGGGAGGTTGTCATAAAATGAAACCCGTAAACATCGCCGTGATGATTTCCGGCCACGGCCGGGGCAGCAACATGACCGCCATCATCGAGGGCTGCGAATCCGGAAAGATTAACGGCAAAGTGGTGTGCGTCATCGGCGTGAACGAAACCGCGCCGGCGGTGGCCATAGCCCGAGAGCACGGCATCGAAACCGTTTGCGTGCCTCCCAAAACCACCGAAAGCTATGACGACGTTATCTTCGACACTCTGAAGTCCCGGAACGTTGACCTCGTGTGCCTCGCCGGTTACATGCGGCTCCTTGGGGCGAAAATCGTCAAGGAATACAAAAACCGCATTATGAACGTGCACCCGGCCCTTATCCCCCTCTTCTGCGGCAAGGGTATGTACGGAATCCACGTCCACACCGCGGCCATCGAGTACGGCGTCAAGGTCAGCGGCGCCACCGTCCACTTCGTGAACGAGGAATACGATCTGGGCCCCATTATCGCCCAGAAAACCGTCCCCGTCCTGGACGACGACACACCGGAAACCCTGGCCGCCCGGGTCCTTGAGAAGGAACACGAGTGCTACGTTGAGTCCGTTGCCCTGTTCTCGCAAGGGAAGCTCAAGGTGGAAGGTCGCAAGGTCGTTAAACTGTAATCTTAAATCCCTTTGGGCGCGAACTCAAAGGGATTTTTCTGATATCCATCATGTACGTTGTCATATTCAAACCGGCCGGCACACTGTACCCCACAGCGGCTTTCGGATATTTTAACGATGCCCGAGTCGAACACTGCGGTAACATGAACGCCTACTGTTTCGTCCTCGACGAGAAAAAGGAACGCCTTATCCGCGTATATCACCACAATCGGGACGTCCTACCCCACATTTGCATCTCGATTCTGCGCACCGGCGGCGATACCTCCGATTGGAACGAGGACGAAAACGGCTACGGATGTGTATCGTATCTGACGAAAGAAAA
>JAGDDM010000125.1 GCA_017958015.1 Abditibacteriota bacterium
CACATGAGAACCGCGGGATAGATGTAGCTGACGCACACATTCCAAATCTTCCCGAAGCGTATATTGCAGCCCCGGTTCACGTGCTGCCGCAGCTTCTCCGCGCCGTAAACCCAACCGATAACGAGGGTCTCCGCTATGCCCGCCAGCACCAAATTGAAGTCGTTGGTGAAGTGGTCCACGATGCTCATGATGTGGTAGCCCGGGTTAATCATGGAGAACACGCCGAAAACAAGGAGCAGAACGCATATCCACAAGGAGGTTGTCCGCACGTCCTTCCCGGTTTTCTCCGCCGCCGCCGCCGCCAAAGTGTAGGTGAGGGAAAACACTGTGCTGAGAGCCAGGGCGAAGAGCATCATAAAGAAGCACACCGAGAAAGCGGTCACATAGCCGTGTCCCCCGGGCATCTTGGCCAGCGCCGTGGGATAGGTTATGAAGGTCAGCGTCAGACCGGAGTGGTGCATGGAAGTAATGGGGATATTCTCCGCCCGGGAGAGATAGCCCAGCACGCCGAAGGCCGCCACGCCGGAGAGAATGCTGACGGTCATGTTTGAAAGGGTCACTATAACCGCGTTGTCCGCCACCTTCGCGTCCTCCGGCAGATAACTTCCGTAGGTAATTATAACCGAAAGCATAAGGCTCAGGCAATAGAAAGCCTGTCCGTAGGCCGCCGCCCAAACCTTGAAATCCTTCAGCATCTCCCACTGGGGAGTAAAGAGATATTTGAGACCGAAATCGGCTCCCGGCAGCGTGGCCGCCCGAAGGGTGATTATAATCAGTATAAACAGGGGCACGGTGACGGTGTACTTCACCACGTTCCCCAGGGAGCTTATACCCTTGCGGATGCAGAGCCACACCGCGAACATGGCGACGATTGTGCAGCCTATGACCCACAAACCGGGGGTTCCGGAGAAATCCAGGGGTCCCGAGGAAGCCCGGAGAATGTTGTCGTAGAAAACCGTTGAGGCGTCGGTGTGCTCCCAGGGGCAGGCGAAGGACTGCAGGAAGTAAACCAAAGTCCAGCCCAGCAGCACCGCGTAGTAGGCGGTGATGCAAAAGAGAGTCATAACCGCCAACCAGCCCACCCACTCGTATTTCTTGGCAAGGCTTTTGAAGGCGCCGGGCGCGCATTTGCCGGTGGCCCGGCCGAAGGCCATCTCCATCGCCATCATGGGCATACCCACGGTCACCATGGCGATGATGTAGGGTATGATGTAGGCTCCGCCGCCGTTTTGGAAGGCGATACCGGGAAAACGGCAGGTGTTGCCGAGGCCCACGGCGGCGCCCACGGTGGCGAGAATGAATGTAAAATTGTTTTTCCAGGTACTTCTTGCCATACGGGTTTATTCTTCGGCGGTTTTACCGTCTTTCAACACGGACAAAATAACGGAAACGACGATTGTGAGGGCAACGAGACCCCAACCGGCGATACCCAGGGAGAGATTGTCGTAGCCTTCGTAGTGAATCTTCACGTTTTCGTAGAGGAATCCGCCGATGATGTAGAGGAAAGCCGCGGGGCAGACGAACTTTATGCACACCCGCCACCAGTTGCCGAAGGGCATTTTCGAGTCCTCGTTAATCATATTCAGCATTTTCCCGGAGCCGTATATCCAGCCCACGGCTATACATTCCGCCAGACCCACGGTGATGAGGTTGAGGTCGTTTATGAAGTGGTCCACGATGTCCAGCCAATAGAGGCCCGGCGTCAGGGTGTAGAAAAGACTGCAGACAAAGAGGGTGGAGCAGGCCCACAGGGTGGCTTTGTACTTGTCCAGACCGAACTTGTCCGACACGCCGGTGATGATACCCTCCGCGAGAGAGAACACGGAGTCTATGGCCAGCGTAAAGAGCACAAGGAAGAAACAGACGGAGAAGAACACCACCGACCAGTGGCCGCCGGGCATTTTCGCCAGCGCCGTGGGATAGGTGACGAAGGCCAACATCATACCGGTGTGCTTCATCTCGGCGATGGGCGTGCTTGTGAGATAAGAGAGATAGCCCAGCACGCCGAAGGCGGAGAGACCCGCCATAAAGCTGACGGCGGCGTCGGCTATGCCTATCACAAGGCTGTCCTTGGGGATGTCGTTCTCCTTGGAGAGGTAGCTGCCGTAGGCAATCATGATACACATGAAGATACTCATGCTGTAGAACACCTGACCGTAGGCCGCCGCCCAAATTTGGGGCTTTGCCAGCTCCGCCCATTTGGGAACGAGGTAAAGCGAAAGACCTTCCATGGCGTTTTGCAGAGTGCAGGCCCGAATTACGAGGATAACCAGGAACACAACCGGCAAAACGACGGTGTACTTAACAACACTGCCAACGGAGTGAACGCCTTTGCGGATGCAGAGCCAGATGCAGACCCAGCCGATGAGGGCGCCGACGATAACCATGGGGCTGATGCCGCCGGAAAAGTCGAAGGGGCCGGAGGATATGCGCAAAACGTCGTTCAGAAATAAATCC
>JAGDDM010000015.1 GCA_017958015.1 Abditibacteriota bacterium
AGCGAAGAATCCCTGCGTCGGGATTTGCTCATTATGAAGCGGCACAACATCAACGCCATCCGCACCTCCCACTACCCGGACATGCCCCTGTTCTACGATCTCTGCGACGAGATGGGTTTCTACGTCATTTGCGAGTGCGACCTTGAGGCCCACGGTTGCTGGGCTCTGGCGGACAAGCGGGGGCCCGCCCACGCGGCCATGTACAAAGACGCCTGCCTGGACAGAATGCGCCGCATGGTTATGACCCACCGGAACCACGCCTGCATCGTCATGTGGAGTTTGGGTAACGAGGCGGACTTCGGCGAGAACCACTACGCCATGGCAGAGCTGGCCCGAGAGCTGGATCCCACAAAGCCCATTCACTACGAGGGCGACAGACGCCTTGGCACCGCCGACATCTTCTCCCGCATGTACCCCGCCCACGAGGCCTTGGAAAAAATCGGCCTTGGCACCTGGGTTCCGGAGAACGAGAACGGCGGACACCCGGAAAAATACAAAGACGTGCCCTTCGTTATGTGCGAGTACGGCCACGCCATGGGCAACGGCCCCGGCGGTCTGGAGGACTACTGGAACATAATCTACAAATATCCCGCTCTCTGCGGCGGCTTCATTTGGGAGTGGTGCGACCACGGCATCAAACGGGTCAGAGACGGCAAAACAACCTACTTCTACGGCGGCGACTTCGGCGAGAAACCCCACGACGGCACCTTCATCTGCGACGGTTTGGTGTTCCCGGACCGCGCTCCCTCTCCGGGACTTATCGAGTACAAAAAAGTCATCGAGCCGGTGAAGGTGAGCCTTATCGATAAGGAAAAGGGCGTTTTCGAGATAGTCAATCACTACGATTTCATCGACCTTTCCGGCCTCACCGCCACTCTCTCCGCTCTCTACGACGACGGGCGGCTCGCGACCAAGCCCCTTGACTTCCCCAACGCGAAAGCCGGGGAGGCGGTCCGCTTCACCGCGGATTATCCCAAGGACTGTCTGCGCCTGGTGTTCCGCTTCGCTCTGAAGAACGACGAGCTCTGGGCGAAGGCCGGTCACGAGGTGGCGGTGTCGGATATCGAGATTAACGACCATGTCGTAAAGATCGCCGGGAGCGGCGCGGTCTGCGACTTCGATGTTTTCGGAAATTTGACATATTCCATTAACGGGCGGAGGCTCCTCGAGGGCTTTACTCCCAACTTCTTCCGGGCTCCCATCGCCAACGAGTACGTGCATGTTCTCTACCGCGACGCCGACATACGTTTCGCTTACGGCGAAATAGCGGAGACTATTCTGTCTACGGAGACTCTTTCGGACGGCACGGTGGTGAAGAAGGGATACTACGCTCCTCCCTGCGCCGTGGCCAACGAGCGTACCTACGGCGTCACGGTGACCACCGAGACGAAGGTTGAGGAGGGCGTGCTTCGGGTGAAAGTCAGAGGTTCCTTCGACGAGGGCTATCCGGAGACGGTTATGAGAATCGGCCTCAACTGGCGCGTTCCGGCGGAGTTCGACAATCTTCGCTGGTTCGGCAGAGGACCCGGCGAGAGCTACGCCGACAGCAAGACCTCCCAAATCGTGGGCTTCTACGGCTGCAAAGTTGACGACACCCACGTGCCCTACGTGTATCCTCAGGAGAACGGCAACCGCACCGACGTTGAGGAGTTTACACTCACCGACGACAAGGGCGTCGGCTTCAAGGTCTGCGGAGTGGGCAACTTCTCCGCCCACAGATACACGGATAAGGACCTCTACGAGGCGAAGCATATCGACGAAGTGCCTACCCGGGACTTTATCGTTCTCCACACGGATTTCGCCCAGAACGGTCTGGGGAGCCACAGCTGCGGTCCCGACGTTCTCGACAAGGACAAACTGACGCCGAAGGATTTTGACTTCGAGCTTGTGATTTGCGCGATAGCGTAACGAAAATACCGCCCTTCGGGGCGGATTTTTTTTGCGGTTTCGATTGAACGATTCTTGACGGGGGGGGGGACGGATATTGTGATATAATTGCAACGGTTTTTACGAAAGTTTTTTATAACCGATTCGATATCACGAAAATCATTGTTTAAGGAGAAAGATTATGAAAAAACTTATCGCTTTTCTCGCCCTTTCGGCTGTCGCTTGCGCCGCCGCTTTCGCCGATATCTCCGTTACGAACTGGGACGCGAGTTACGGCGGCCCCTCCGACTTCGCGGTCAACGATTACGCTCCCGCCGGTTTCGATGTATATCTTCCGGAAACGAGCAGTAAGGTTGTTTTCGGTTTTCATTCCGAGAGCGCGAACGATTGGCTCTACAACAGAAACGAGCCTTTGATTTTGGTCGTTGACGGTTTCGATGATGATGATTTTTCGGCCACGGAAGGCGTTTTCAGTATTACCGTCGCGGACGTGACCTAGAGGAACACGGTGGTTTACAACCTTCCTTGGGCCGGAAACGGTACGTACACTTTCGCGCCGCAGAATATTAAGCCCGCTTCGTCCTTTGGCTCTCTTGAGGGAGTCGAAGTTAAAGGCTTGGATATATTTGTTCGGAATGACGATGTTATGGTGGTACTTAAGCCCGGCGCCGCCGGAAGAGTAACCCTCGCCCTCGGCGAGCCGATTCCCGATCCGGAACCGGACACCCCCGAAACGGAACTTCCCGAACCCATGAGCGCCGCGTATGCCGTTACGGGACTCGGTTCTCTTATCGGTATGAAGAAGAGATTCGTCAAGTAAAATTGTAATCGTAAAGCCCTCCGCCTGACGGCGGAGGGCTTGATTTGTATCGGGTTTCGGGTTTTGGGTTTTAGGTTAGGTGCCGCCAAAGGCGGCGATTATAAAACTCACCCAATCTTATATAATATTTAACACGTCTTTCAGGATTATAATAACGTAATAGTACACGGCGGGGGCGGTGAAGAGGATGCTGTCGAAGCGGTCCAGGATGCCGCCGTGGCCGGGGACAAACTTGCCGAAATCCTTGATACCGATTTCCCGTTTGATGGCGGATTCGGACAGGTCGCCCACTTGGGAAAGAACGCCGGTGAGTACGCCCAGAATGATGCCGTGGTAGAAGGGCAGTCCCATGAGGGGGATCGCGACGCAGGCGATGATAACGGAGCCCAGAAGGCCGCCCACGGCGCCCTCGATTGTTTTGTTGGGACTCAGGTGGGGCGCCAGTTTATGCTTGCCGATGGCTTGGCCGGTGAAGTAGGCGCCGGTGTCGCAGGCCCAGGTGCAGAGGAAGGTGAGCATAACGAACCATGAACCCAAATCGGCGGTGTAGTCGCACACCGTCAGCTTGCCGGGCATATTCCGCAGAACAATCAGGTGGGAAATGAGCCAGCCCACGTAGATTGCGCCGTAGACGGTGCCGCCGATGTTCACAAGGGGCGCACGCTCTTTTCGGGCCATTTCCGCGGTGAAGGACAGGAAGATGAGAGCCGTCAAAATGGCGGGGAAAATGGCGGTCAGGGACAACTGACCCAGACCTCTTGCGGCGAGAACAAACAGCGCCACGGCGGTTATGCCCGCCCAGCGAATGGGTCTGGCCCCCATTTTTGTCATTCCGTTATAAAATTCGTGAGCGCCCATGACGGATATCAGGCCTATGGCTACGGCGAAGGGGATGTCGGTCTCGGCGAAAATGAGAAGTATCACCAGAGGTATGCCCACAATCGCCGTGAGAATCCGCATGACGGGAATTCGTGTTTTCATAACAAAAAGATTATACCATACATTCCGGTTTGTTGGCAATTTTTTACGGGTTTTAGGGAAAAGGGAATAGGGGCGGTGTTCGCTTTGCGAACGGATTATATACCTAACACCGCAATGTGGGTTGGCGGAATCCGTCGGCTTTGCCGACACATTCCCTGACCCCGGGCCCCTGACACCTGACCCCTAATTCAAATCCAAATACAATTCTTTCTTCGCCGTTTCCGCCGCCTCCTCAATCGTATCCGCCTTTCCGGTGAGGGACTTTTTCAAATCGCAAAACCTGATCGCGCCGATGAGTTCCGAACGGGCGATGGGGCAGCCCCGGAAGCGGGCGAAGTGAAAAAGCTCTCCCATGGAGCACTTATCCGGCCGGGTGATGTTGAAGCTCAGCTGGGCGATTTTTCGGGAGCGCAGATAGAGGCCCAAGGCTTTCACGCCGATGAAGTCCTTGCCCGCGTCCCGAATGTGGCGGATTTCTTTGGCGATTTCTCTCGCTTTCTCAAGGTCGTCGCCGGCGAAGTCGATGTTGTAGGCAATTAGCGGTTCTCTCGCGCCCACAGCCGACGCTCCGGCGGTGGGGTGGACGGGGACGTTGCCCACGTCGGGAGTCTTTCCGCCGGCGGCGAAGGACTCGAAGCCCCCTTTGCGGAGGTCGGAGAGGTTGCGGTATTCTTCCCTCACGGCGGAGTTCTCGTAGAAGTAAACCGGCACGCCGCAGTCGGCGAATAGGCGCTCTCCCGCTTTCCGGGACAGCTCCACCGCCTCGGCCATGGTGGAGGAGCCCAGGGGCACAAAGGGAATCACGTCCGCCGCTCCCATTCGGGGGTGGGCGCCGGTGTGTTTTGTGAGGTCGATGAGGCGCGCGGCGGATTTCACTCCGGCGACGACGCCCTCAAGGACTTCCGAAGGTGAGCCCAGGAGAGTTATGACGCTCCGGTTGTGGTCCATGTCGAAGGATGAGTCGATTACGGGGCAAAGCTCCTCAATCGACGCGCGTATCTCCCCGGTGACGGGACCCGCGCAGCTGAAGTTCACCGCCGACCATATGAGTTTGTCGGAAAGACCTTCCGGAATTATTTGTCTTCGAGACATTTGTCGATGACTTTTTTCATGTACTTAATCTCGTCGCCCCGGAAGCCCACGAAGGAGGCGGCCACCTTGCCCTCTTTGTCGA
>JAGDDM010000126.1 GCA_017958015.1 Abditibacteriota bacterium
AGGCAATCTCCAAGGGCCGCACCACCGACGCCCTCAAAAGTCTCATGAAGTCCGCTCCCAAGACCGCCAAGGTAATTCGGGATGGCGCGGAGCGGGAGGTTCCGGTTTCCGAAGTTGCGGTGGACGACCTTTTCGCGGTTCGAGCCGGCGACATGATTCCGGTTGACGGGGTTGTGCTTGAGGGTTCCGGCGGCGTGGACGAGTCATCCCTCACAGGCGAGTCGGTTCCCGCGGACAAGCAGGTCGGCGACAAAGTGAGCGCCGCCACCATCAACAAATCCGGATTTCTGAAGTGCCGCGCTACCCGTGTGGGCGCCGACACCACATTCTCGCAAATTGTCCGCATGGTCTCCGACGCGGCGGCCACCAAGGCTCCCATAGCGCGGATAGCCGACAAAGTCTCCGCGATTTTCGTGCCGACGGTTATCATCATCGCTCTCGTTGTCATCGCCGGCTGGCTCATTGCCGGTCAGTCGGCGGCCTTTGCCTTGGCTCGCGGCATTTCCGTGCTTGTCATTTCCTGCCCCTGCGCTCTGGGGCTGGCAACTCCCGTGGCGGTGATGGTGGGAAGCGGAGTGGGGGCCCGGAACGGAATATTGTTCAAAACCGGCGAGGCGCTGGAGAACATCGGCAAGATAGCGGCGGCTGCGCTGGACAAAACCGGCACCGTCACCAAGGGGCAGCCGGAGGTTACGGACGTTCTGCCCGCCGAGAGCGTCTCCGAGGCGGAACTTGCGGGCAAAGCGGCGGCGGCGGAGTCCATGAGCGACCACCCGCTGGCGAAGGCGGTTTCCTCGTGGGCCGAGCCCATGGGCGAGGCGTCCTCCTACAAAGAAATTCCCGGAAAGGGCTTCGAGTCGCGGGCGGATGGAAAGACTCTTCGGGGCGGCAACGGCGGCTACGTTTCCGATTTCGCCGAGATACCTTATAATATAAAGGAAGATGCCGAGAGGTTGTCCGCCGCCGGAAAGACGGTTTTGTTCTTCGCCGAGGACGATCGGTTTTTGGGCGCCATGGCCGTGGCGGACACGCTGAAAGAGGACTCCGCGGCGGCGGTGGGGCAGCTCGGGAAGCTTGGCGTCGATGTGATAATGCTCAGCGGCGACAACGAGAGGACCGCGAAAGCCGTGGCCCGGGAGGCGGGAATCGATGAGGTAATCGCCGGAGTGCTGCCGGAGGGCAAGGAAGAAGTGATTCGGGCTCTGCGGAAGCGGGGCAAGGTTGCTATGGTGGGGGACGGTATAAACGACGCGCCGGCTCTCACCCGGGCGGACATAGGCGTAGCCGTGGGCAACTGCACCGACATCGCGGCGGAAAGCGCGGACGTTGTGCTCATGGGCGGCGGTCTTTCGGACTTGGCGGCGGCGGTTCGTCTCAGCCGGGCGGCGCTCGGGAACATTCGGGAGAACCTATTTTGGGCATTTTTCTACAACGCCCTGTGCATTCCCCTGGCCGCGGGACTGTTTCCTTGGAAAATAAGTCCCATGATTTGTGCGGCGGCCATGAGCCTGTCCAGTTTTTCGGTGTGCATGAACGCTCTGCGGCTCAACTTTTTCGATATTCACGACGGCCGGCGGGATAAACCCCTGCGGCGTAAGGAAAGGAAAACAACCATGGAAAAGACAATTAAGATTAAAGGTATGATGTGCCCCCACTGCGAGGCAACGGTGAAAAAGGCGCTGGAGGCGCTGGCCTTCGTGTCCGAGGCGGAAGTGAGCCACGAGAAGGGCACTGCCGTTCTCGCTCTCTCCGGCGACTTCGACGAGAACGCGGTGAGAAAAGCCGTTGAGGATAAGGATTTTACGTATATCGGAGTTGAATAATAAGGTTTCGGCCTCTTCCGCCGTCTTCGGACGGCGATTTTTTGTGCTGTATTTATGATAAAACAATGTCGGGGGGTAAGAATTTGTCAACAAATTGTTG
>JAGDDM010000127.1 GCA_017958015.1 Abditibacteriota bacterium
CCGCGGCGCCGGCTTTTTTTATTTCCGGGAGCCTGTGGGGGGTTATTCCGCCTATGGCATAGACGGGAACGGAGACGGCGGCGCAAACTTCCCGGAGGAAATCGAGCCCCTTTCCTTTGAGGCCCTTTTTGCAGTCCGTCTCGAAGATGGTGCCGAGAACAATCATATCCGCCCCCGACGACGATTTCGCTTCCTCGAGACTGTGGCAGGAAACGCTCACCTCGTCGAAGCCGGAAAGGTCGGCGGTGAGAAAATCCCCGAAAGGAAGATGAATTCTTCGACAGCCCATCTCCCGGGCGGCACCGATTCTTCCGCAGACGAACATGTCCGGAAATATTTCCCGAACCTTGCGGGCCAGGGCAAGATATTCGCCGTCGCTCAAATCCTTTTCCCGCAGAAAAAGCGCTTCGGGTTTCAGATCGGCGATTTTTTTCAGCTGTGTGAGAAAGTCACCGGAGACAAGGCGCCGATTCGTAACGGCGATAAGGTCGCTATACATAGAGGTAGTCGTTCATCACCGGCTGGAGTCCGCCTTCTTCCAAATCCTTGTACATTTTTTCGGTGGAGCGGCCGTCGTTAATCTCGAACTGTTCGTCTCCGGCGTTTTCGCCCTGTTTGCCCTCGTACTTTTCCTCGTGGTCGCCGATGCCGGTGGAGACGCCGGCGGAGATTTTGGTGGCGCAAATCTTGGCGATGCCGTTGCGGAACCGGGCGCTTTCTCTGCTGGATACGGTGATGCCCGCGTAGGGCAGGAACAGACGGTAGGCGCAGAGGATTTGGCAAAGCTCCCGCTCGCCCACGTCGTTGGGATTAATCTTATCGTTGTTCACTATGGGCCGCAACCGGGGACAGCTTAGAGACAGCTCCGCGTGGGGATATTTTCGCCCGATGAGGTGGGCGTGGAGACCGGTGGCAAAAGCGTCCTTGCGGAAGTCGGAAAGGCCCAAAAGGGCGGAGAAAGCGGCGCCACGCATACCCGCCATAAGGGCCCGCTCCTGTGAGTCGAAGCGGTAGGGCCAAACCCGTTTGTGGCCCAAAAGGTGCAACTGCTCGAAGCGGGTCAGGTCGTATGTCTCCTGAAAGACGGTGACGTAGTCCACGCCGCACTCGTGGAGATATTTGTACTCGTCCACGTTAAGGGGGTAGACCTCGATGCCGATGTTTTTGAAATACTTCTCGGCAATCTTAACGGACTCGCCGATGTAATCCACGTCGGAATATTTGCGGCTCTCGCCGGTGAGAATGAGAATCTCCTCCATGCCCGCGTCGGAAATGACCTTCATCTCGTGGTCGATCTCCTCCGGGGTGAGTTTTTTCCGGCGGATGTTGTTGTAGCAGTTGAAACCGCAGTAGACGCAGTAGTTTTGGCAGTAGTTGGCGATGTAGATGGGAGTGAAGAGGTAGACGGTGTTGCCGAAGCGGTTCTCCGTCTCCTTCTCCGCCCGGGCCGCCATGCGCTCAAGGAAAGGCGCCGCCGCCGGGGAAAGGAGGGCCTTGAAGTCCTCAACGTTACAATGTTCCCGTGTGAGGGCCCGCTCAACATCGGCGGAAGTGTAGGCCGCCGGGTCGTAAGCGTTCATCTCCGCCGGAACTTTGTCCTTTATGTCCGAGTCGATAACTTCCATGCCCGGCAGGTAGGTCATGATGTCCGCCCGGCTTGAGGGGTCGTTTTCCAATCTGTGTTTTTTCGCCAGCGCTTCCGGGGGAAGGGTATCGCTGTCGATGAAATATATTCTGTCGTCGCTCATTTTATCTTAAAAATCCGGTGAGGGGGTCGGAGGCGCTGCCGCCCCGAGCCAAAACTCTGCCCATGCCCGTCAGATAGGCCTTGCGTCCCGCCTCAATCGCCAATTTGAAGGCCGACGCCATGTCCGGCACGTTTCCGGCGGTGGCGATGGCGGTGTTGGCCATGATTGCCGCCGCGCCCATTTCCATTGCCTCACAGGCCTGGGAGGGCTTGCCTATGCCCGCGTCAACGATGATGGGCAGATCTATCTCCTCAATAAGAATTTGTATCATGTCCTTGGTGGCAAGGCCCTTGTTGCTGCCGATGGGAGCCGCCAGAGGCATCACCGCCGCGGCGCCGGCGCTCACAAGGTCCCGGGCCACATTGAGATCCGGGTTCATGTAGGGAAGCACCACAAAGCCCTCTTTGGCGAGAACCGCCGTGGCTTTCACCGTCTCCTCGTTGTCCGGGAAGAGGTATTTGGCGTCCCGCATAATCTCAATCTTAACGAAATCGCCGCAGCCCAGCTCCCGACTGAGACGGGCTATGCGCACGGCCTCCTCCGCGTTCCGGGCGCCGGAGGTGTTGGGCAGGAGAGTAACGCCCTTGGGGATGAAATCCAAAATATTCTCGCTCTCCTTGGTGTTGGCCCGGCGCAGGGCCAGAGTGATTATTTCCGCGCCGCCCTGCTCCACCGCCGCCTTAATGAGATTAAGGTTGTATTTACCGGAGCCCAGGATAAAGCGGCTGCTAAACTCTTTGTTTCCCAGTTTCAGTTTGTCGCTCATTTGTCTTCTCCCAAAATAAGTCTTATAACCTGATTGGCCTGATGTCCCGCGCAGACCGCGACCCGGGGCGCCATGAGGCCGGTGCCGCCGCCAACGTCCGTCTTTTTGTCGCCGCAGACGTAGAGGCGGGAAAGTTTCTTTTCCGTGGTGATATTGTTGGCGTTGCCGAAGCCTGCCATGCCGTTTCCGGAAACAACCGACGCTTTCGTCACCCGCAGCAGCTCCGAAACCAGCATTGATTTCATATCCGGCTTGTCGAAGGCCTCGCAGACGATGGGATAACCGTCGAAAAGCTCCTTTACGTTGTCCGGGGAAACCTTGATTTGCTTCGTTTTTATGTCGAGATAGGGGTTTATATCCCCCAAAATCTCCCTGAGAGCCTCGGTTTTGGGGCGGCCGATGTCCTTCGCCCGGTACATCTGCCGGTTCAGATTGGTGACATCGACAACGTCGAAATCAACGAGAAACAGGTGTCCCACGCCGCTTCGGGCAAGCATGACGGCAATGTTGGACCCCAGGCCACCCAGACCCGCCACCGCCACATGGGCGGCATTCAATTTTTCTTTCATCCACACAGGGAAGCGGGCGTCGAAGGCCCGGTCCAATTCTTCTTTTGTTATCATCTATCCACCGCCCACGAAGTTGAGAATCTCAAGGCTGTCCCCGTCCTCAATGAGGGTTTCGCCGTAGGCGGATTTGGGAATTATCTCCAGATTTTTTTCCGCCACAACCCGCTCCGGATTGTAGCCGTTTTCTGTGAGGTACTCCGCGATTGTCTTTCCCGCAGCTTTTTCTTCTTTGCCGTTAATAATAACCATAGGGTCTCCTTTAAAACAAAACACACCGGTCATAACGACCGGCGCCTTTTTGTATCGGCGAAAAGTGGTGCCCCCGATTCGCCGTGAATATTAAAATGGTGCGGATAAGAGGAGTCGAACCTCCACCCCGTTGCCGAGACTTGGTCCTGAACCAAGCGCGTCTGCCATTCCGCCATATCCGCAGGGTACGTATTATTATACAATAATTCGGCGTTGCCGTCAAGACCGCGGAAGTCAAAACTCACTTATTATTTCAAATGTTTCGTAATTTATCACTATTCCGTTTCGGCGACGCATATAACTGTCCATGTTGGCGCCCACCCGAATGATTTTCAGCGTTTTCGTGCTTCTGTCAACCACCGCGGCGTCTGCGGCGTCTCTGCTTCGGCCGCCCTTTGTTCTCGTTATATATCCGGTAAATTCCGCGAAATCTCCCCGAGCGGCGGGCGCGCAGCGAATAAGCTGATTCGGAAAATCTTTCCGGTAACAAAGGGTTTCGTAATGGAGATGGCCGCAGAGCCAGCAAACAAAATCACCGCCGCCGTTTTTGAAATCCTCCACGGTTTGCCGATAGCGGCGGCTGTCGCACAGCGGAATGAACTCGATTTTTCCCTTTTCTTCTCTTTCCGAGAAGCCGCAGTCGATTTTTACAAAGTCCGGGGATTGGTAATGGTAGGATATAATGACGGCGAAATCTTTGCTCAAAGCGTCCCGAAGCAAACCTTTGAACCACCGGAACTGCTCGTCGTCAAGTTCTTTTTCCCACTCCGGGTTAAACATACAGTCGAGGACGATGAGTTTTACTTTGCTTTCGGGGTAGTCTTTGTAATAATAAGTCTTTCCCCTGCCGCAAACAACATCCCATCCGGCAACAAGGTCTTTTCGGTAGCGGTCGTAAACTTCCGCCGCGGGAACCTTGTCTTTCCAAACGCCGTAATCCGTCCAGTCTTTGTGGTCCCGCAGAGTGTCGTGGTTGCCGGTTGTGAGCATAAACTTTTCGTGGCCGGACGTTTCCCGCCAATAGGAAAAATCACTTTTCCAAGAAGACTGAACAACGTCGCCCAAACAAAGAGCGCCGTCAAAATATCTTTCGTACTCTTTGTAAAACTCCGCGAGGCGGGCAAATTCCTCCCGCCCGCCGTGGATGTCGCTCACGCAAAAAAGCGAAAGCGGCTTCGGTTCTGTTTTAAAATGATTGCCCTCCGGCGCGTTTTTCGACCGCAGGGCCTGAATCATTATGTCCTCAAAATCCGGATTAAGTTCGGCGATTGAGGGTTCTTTCTCAGAATTCACTTATTATCTCGAAAGTCTTATAATTAATCGTTATTCCGTTTCGCGGCCGCATATAACTGTCCATATTGGCACCCACTCGGACGATTCTCTGTGTTTCGGTGCTTGTATCCACCACCGCAACGTCGGCGGCATCTCTGCTTCGGCGTCCGTTTTTCCGGGTCATAAAACCGGTGGCCTCGCCGCTCCACCTGCCGGTGCCGCATATACAGCGGATAAGCTGTTTGGGGAAGTCTCTGCAGTAGCCGAAAATTTCCCAGTGAAGGTGGCCGCAGAGCCAACAGACAAACTTGCCGCCCTCGCTCATAAAATCGTCCACCGCCTGTCGATACCGCATGGATTCAAGGGTCTCGAAATGCTCAAGTTTATCGATATCCGTAAAATTGCAATCAATCTTCACGACGTTGGGACATTGATAGTGGTACGCCGCCAGAACACTCAAATCTTTTTCTTTCGCGTCCGCCAAAGCCTTTTTGAACCAATCGAACTGTTCGTCGTCCGCTTCCTTTTCTTTCTCCGGGTTGAGCATACAATCGAGAACGATGAGTTTTACACGGTTTTCCGGATAATCTTTGTAATAATAAGTCTTACCTTCTTCGTAAACCACGTCCCAACCGGCGATAAAATCCTTCTGATAGCGATCGTATGCTTCCCGCATGGAAAGCTGATATTCCCAAACGCCGGGCACAACCCAGCCTTTGTGGTCTCGCAGTGTGTCGTGATTGCCGATGGCTATCATTACTTTCTCATGGCCGGGAGTTTTGCCCCAATAAGTGAAATCGCTCAGAGCGGAATCGCATATGATATCCCCGACGCACAAAGCGCCGTTGAAATACTTCTCGTAATGATTGTAAAATTCCGTGAGATATCCGAGTTCTTCGCCGTCGCCGTGCAAATCCGCCATGCAAAACAGAGAAAAGGGCTTAGGTTCTTTTTCGAAATGGCATCCCTCGGGAGCGTTTTTCGGCCTAAGAGCCTGAAGCATTATATCCTCGAAATCGGGATTAAGTTCGGCGGTAGTGGGTTCCTTTTTGCTCATATCAGAATTCGTCCATTCTTATTTCTCTTCCGGCATCCTGGGAGCGGTATATGCCCTCGAGAATTCGCAGACAGTTTATGGCCTGATCCGCGGGAACGGGAACGGGAGTATCTTCCTCAATGGACTTGTAGAAGGCTATGAACTCCTCTTTGAAATGATTAACTTCCGGGTATCCGAAAACCTCTCCGTTGGTAAGGGCGCCGCAGCGCTCGCCGAAGATTCTCAGTTTGTCGTCAAGCTCCGCGCCGGCTTTTGTACCG
>JAGDDM010000128.1 GCA_017958015.1 Abditibacteriota bacterium
AAACGACTTCGCCGTCAGCGTGGCCAAAACCGCCCTTTGGATAGCCGAAAGCCAAACCCTGCGGGAGACGGAGCGAATCGTCAACAAAAAGATAGACTTTCTGCCCCTCAGGACCCAGGCAAACATCACCGAGGGCAACGCTTTGCGTATGGACTGGAACGAGGTTGCCCCGAGAGAAGATATTAATTATATAATGGGCAATCCGCCCTTTGTGGGACATTCGGAAAAAGATGATGACCAAAAATATGACATCGACATTGTTATGGTTGATGATAAAGGCAAGTCTATCAAGAATTCCGGAAAGGTGGACTATGTTTCAGGTTGGTATAAGAAATCACTTGATTACATAAACTGTACAAACATTCGTTGTGCTTTAGTTTCCACAAACTCCATATGCCAAGGGCAACAGCCGCCTATCTTGTGGAAGTATCTTTTTGAACACGGCGTTCATATCGATTTTGCTCGACGAACATTTAAATGGGACAGCGATTCCACCCATCCTGCCGGTGTGTCTTGTATAATTGTGGGTTTCAGTACCGCTCCGAACAAAAAAGACAAGGTTATATATTACGAAGACGGTACCGTAAAGACCGCAAAGAATATTAATGGTTATCTCATAGATTATTCAAATATTTTTGTGAAAAGCAACAATAGGCATCCCGTGTGCGATATGCCGAAGTTTATTACTGGTAATCGACCTGCCGACGGCGGAAATTTGATAATAGAAGCAGAAGATTACGAGCAATTTATTGAAAAAGAACCTGAAGCTAAAAAATGGATTCGTCCGTTGATTTGTTCCGACGAATATATAAAGGGCAAGCAGCGTTGGTGTTTATGGCTTGTCGGAATAACGCCGCATCAATTACGGTCGCTTCCTGAAGTGTATAAACGGGTTGTTGCGTGTAAACAAGATAGGTTAAAGGGAGCAGATGACAGAAAGAAACTTGCCGAAAAACCTCATCTTTTCAGAGAACAATTAGAACCAGACAATTATTTGGTTGTGCCCAGACACTCTTCCGAAAATCGTGAATATATACCTATCGGATTTTTGAAAAAGGGTACTATTCCTAATGATTCAACGCAAATTATTCCCAACGCCGAAATATACCACTTCGGCGTGCTCACATCTTCCGTTCACATGGCGTGGATGAGAGCCGTTTGCGGACGGCTTGAAAGCAGATACCGCTATTCAAAAGATATTGTCTACAACAACTTCCCTTGGCCGAGTGTGGCGGAGGAGCAAAAGAGAGCGATCGAGACTGCGGCTCGGGAGATTCTCGCCGCCCGGGATATGTATCCGGATTCGTCCCTGGCGGATCTCTACGACCCCGGTACCATGCCTCCGGAGCTTCGGAAAGCACACAACCGCAACGACGAGGCGGTGAAAAAGGCCTACGGGTACCCCAGGGACATTACCGAGGCGGAAATCGTCGCCGACCTTATGGAGCGGTACGCGGCGCTGACAAAATAATCCCGATACCGCGGCGTAATTTAATAATCCTTGACGGCATTGTCCCATTGTTATACAATAAAAGTAATCAAACTCCACGGAGGTTATTATGAAATTTTCCGAAACAATCACGTTGACCGCGGCTTTGGCGTCGATTTGCGCCTGCGCCTTTGCCGCCGCGCCCGCTCCCACGGACAGTGAGATGAGGGGCATTTCCGACTGGTTCTCCGCCAAGTTCCTGGGCAAGAAAGCGGAGGTTGTGTCCGGAGCGTCCACGATTACGATTCTGGAATCCGGCGGCCCCGTGCTCATGAACAAGGGCTACGACGGCGGCAAAATAGTGATAGGCGGCAGCACCTTCGACAAGGGCATCTGCTGCACCGCTCCCTGCAAACTTTTGGTGAAGCTCCCCAAGCCCGGCGGCACCTTCTCCTCCATCTGCGGCGCGGACAACGATTCCGTCACCGCCGCCGACAAGACAACCATGAAATACCGGGTCATCGTGAACGGCGAGACCAAGTACGAGTCCAAGGTCATGAATTGGGCCACCCCCGGCGAGTTCCCCAAGTTCGATTTGGGCGGCGCCACGGAGTTCATTCTCGAGGTTGACCCCCTTGAGGACGGCAACACCTGCGACATCGCCGACTGGGCGGAGGCGGCCGTGCTGTTCCCGGACGGCGAGCAGCATTTCCTCTCCGGCTACGACGTGGTCGGCGGTTCCGCCGGCGATATCGGCGCCGCTTTCTCCTTCAAATACGGCGGCAAAGCCTTCGACCCCAAGGAGTGGAACGAAACCCACTCCGCAAGGCGCCTTGACGAGAACAGAACGAAGCACACCTTCCTCTACACCTCCCCCGACGGACTCCTTGAGGTTGAGTGTAACGCCCTTGAGTACAAAAACTTCCCCGCCCTTGAGTGGATTCTGAACTTCCGGAACGTGGGCGGCAAGAACACGGCTCGGATAAGCGGCATCAACGCCATGGACGCCTCCTTCAACACCTACAACAAGACAACGGTGTACCACGCCGGCGGCGGCGGCAACAGGGAGGACGACTTCGGCGTCACCGCCGACGTTTTGGACGCCGGTTCCGACCTGAAATTCGGCAGCCGGGGCATGTCCTCCGTCACCGCTCTGCCCTTCTTCACCATGGACAACGGCGACGACGGCATCGTGGCGGCTGTGGGCTGGTCCGGCAACTGGGACGCCGTTTTCGCCAAGACGGCGAGCAAAGTGAACGTCACCGCCGGTATGCCCAACACCGATATGTATCTGGCTCCCGGCGAAAGCGTCCGCTCCCCGCGAATGCTCATTCTCCGCTACGAGGGCGACCGGTTCCGCGGTCAGAACATGTGGCGGCGGATGATTATGAAATACTACTCCCCCAAGGACGCCGAGGGCAACATGCTTCGGGGACCCGTCACCGACGGCAACTGGGGCTCTTTCCCCGCCTCGGAGCAGATGGGCAAGATCGATTGGTGGGTAAAGAACAATCTGAACCTTGAGGTCTACTGGATAGACGCGGGTTGGTCCGGCGTCACCGGTCCCATGGAGATGTGGCCCGAAAACGCCGCCAACAGAGTTGTGAACCCGGAGCTCTATCCCAACGGCATGAAAGAGGTTTCCGATTACGCCCACAAAAACGGAATGAAATTCCTCCTTTGGACCTGGCCCCACAGAGCTCTGCCCGGCGTGGAGATAGGCAAGGAGCATCCGGAGTGGCTGGTAAACAACGAGGCTCTGGACCACGGCGACCCGGTGGTGAACGACTGGATGAAGCGTTACTTCAGCGACATGGTGAAGAAAAACGGCATGGACTGGTACCGCCAGGACGGACATCCCATCATTCCCGCCGACAAGCCCGGCAAAACCGGCTACAACGAGATTAAGTACTTCGAAGGCATGTACGACTATTGGGACTACCTGCTCAAAGACAATCCGGGACTGGGCATCGACAACTGCGCCGGCGGCGGTCGGAAGATCGACCTCGAAACCGGCATGCGGAGCATCTCCCTGTGGCGCAGCGACTACCAGGTTCCCAACGATTTCGATCCCATCGGCATGCAGGGTCAGACATACGGCCTTTCCAACTGGGTGCCCCTCAGCGGCGCCTGTTCCGCCCGCACCGACGCCTACGGTATGCGCAGCGGCTACTCTCCCGCGCTCTGCATCAACTGGCACGTGTATCAGCACGATATCGAAAAGGAAAGCCCCAACTTCGACTACGCTTCCGCCAAGAAATACCTGGACGAATATTACAGCGTAAGAGACTGCTTCTACGGCGACTACTACCCGCTCACGGACTACAACGCGGATCACACTCTCTGGATAGCCTATCAGTTCGATTGTCCGGAAAACGGCACCGGTCTCATTCAGGCTTTCCGCAGAGAAAAGAGCGACTACACCGCCATGACTCTCATTCTCAAGGGTCTCGACGAGGGCTCACTTTACGAAGTCCGCAATCACGACCTCAAAAAGCCCGTTAAGATGACCGGCAAAGCGCTTATGACCGAAGGCATCGCCGTGAGCATAAACGAGAAGCCCGGCGCGGCGGTACTTACGTATAAGAAAGTTAAATGAGGAACAAAAATGCCCGTATTATTCGGAAAACACTACACAAAAGATGAGCTTCTGGCCCACGTGGGCGACATATCCCAAATCGGCGGCGTGAAAGAAGTTCGCTATGAGGGCGGCGCCGCGGACGGCGAGAAAGCCATTGAGTTCGCCACCGGCACCGGACTTGTGTTCACCGCCGTGGCCTCCAGAGGTCTGGACATCACCGCCGCTTCCTACTGCGGCAAGTCCCTCTGCTGGCACTCCTGGTGCGGCGACAGATCGCCTTATTTCTACGTTGAGCCCGGCATGGAGTGGCTCCGGTCCTTCTACGGCGGCCTCACCGTCACCTGCGGCATGACCAATGCCGGCGCTCCCAGCGTCGACGAGGGCAAGGAGCTGGGCATGCACGGCAGATTCTCAAACACCCCCGCCTCCAACGTCTGGGCCGACGGCAAATGGGTTGGCGACGACTACGTGTTCTGGGCAAAGGGCAAGATTCGGGAGACCACCGTCTTCGGCGAGAACCTGCTCTGCGAGCGCACCGTGTCCGCCCGACTGGGCGAGAACAAGATTTACCTTGAGGACATCGTCACCAACGAGGGCACCAAGCGCACACCCCACATGATGCTCTACCACATCAACTCCGGTTTCCCGGTGGTGGCGGACGGGTCGTTGTTCATCTCCCCCAGCGAGAACCCGAAGCCCAGAGACGTGGACGCACAGGTGGACGCGGAGCACTACTACCGCAACGACGCCCCGGACATCGACTATCGGGAACGGTGCTACTACCACAATATGATCGCCGACGAAAAGGGCTACGTGAAGGCGGCGGTGGTGAACCCGGCCATGGCATTCGGATTTTCCGTAAAGTACAAACTCTCCGAACTGCCCCTGTTTACACAGTGGAAGCAGAACGGCAGCGGCGAGTACGTCATGGGCATGGAACCCGCCAACTGCCTTGTGGAGGGCAGGGACAAGGAACGACAGCGGGGAACCCTTCAGTTCCTTGACCCCGGCGAGACGCGGACGTATCACATCGAGTTCGAGGTGATAAATACGCCCCAGCAGATAGAAGCGCTCAAAAAAGAGTGTAATCGGGCAAAATAAACGCAAAAAAATCAGGCTCCGAAAAGGAGCCTGATTTTATGGGTGTCGGATGCCCGGGAAGTTTAAAATGAAAAAGCGGCTCTCCGACGAATCGGAAAACCGTTTTCTCAAGAAGGTGAAAAAATGAAAAAGCTGATATCTACAATACGCAAGGAATTTTAAATAGTTCCCGGGTTCCGAAAAAAATTTTTAAAAAAGCAACCGACCCCCGAAGGAGCCGGCCGAAAAAGAAGTGAAAAGAAATGAAAAAACTACTTACTATACGTTCCTATATGGAGCATAGTTCCCGGTTTTAAGAAAAAAGACCGATTTTTTCGGTCTTTAATCTTTTTTGTTCTTTTTGTCGGAGTTTTTGGCCTTGTTTTTGTCTTTTTGGATGACAATCAGCCGTTCGCCGGGCATGACGTAGCCGTTCTCCCGGGCGGAGCGGACGATTCCGGGCTGGGACCGCAGATACTCGTTGCGGGACTCCAAATCTCTTTGCTGTTCCGTAAGCTGTTTTTTCCGCAGCGTGAGGGCTTCGTTTTGCGCTCTCTGGTCCGACAGCACTCTGTTGTCGTTGACCACGTAGGCGCAGAGACTGCCCAAAATGAGCACCGCCACAAGGAAGATTATCCAAAGCAGAGCGGTTGTGGTCATTTTGCTGCCGGGTTTTTTGCGGTAGTTTGTTCTTTTAATCTCGTCGTGTTCCATTTATTCGATATCCGGTGACAATTCGTATTATATCTATAATAACATGTATTCGCTTGCATGTCAAACGGAAAAACAAATTATTTTCGGGTATTGATATTTTTTCCGAAATGTTGTATAATGGTTTCGGTTGGAGAGATGGCTGAGTGGTCGAAAGCGGTCGCCTGCTAAGTGATTGAACGGTTATTAGCCGTTCCCCGGGTTCGAATCCCGGTCTCTCCGCCAGTTTTTTTATCGGCGGAACGCCGATTTTTTTTATGTTTCGGACACTGCCATGACAAAACCCAAACCCCTTTTTTCCCTTCTTCTTTTCCTTTGTCTCGTCGTTGCCGCGCCCTTCATCGGGGGCTGTTTCAACCCCGCCGGTGTGTCTTTCCTTTGGATTTGCGCCTTCGGAGCCCTTCTTCTCGCCCCCGGCGCCTTCGGGATAGGCTCCAAAGTCCGGGCCTTGTGCGCCGCCGCTTTCTTTATCCTCGTCATCATATCCGCCGGTGTGAACCGCTTCCCCTATTTCGGCCTCACCTCCGTGCTCTACGCCGGATCCCTTCTCGCCGCCTACGTTTGCGCGAAAAAGTTTTTCGATGAGGGCAAAACCCTTCCGGTTCTGCGCCTTTTAAGCCTTGCCGCCGGCGTCATGTGCCTTTGGGGCATACGGGACTACGCGGTTATGGCCGGAGGCGGCCCGGAGTTTTGGGCATCCGTCTTTTCCGCCGGTGACAAAGCCCGCATGTTCGGCACATTCCAAAACCCCAACTACCTGGCCGGGTATTTGGCGGTGTCCCTCCCGGCGGCTCTCGCTCTCTGCGTGGCCGAGAAAAACCGAATCTTTTCCCTTCTCGCTAAAATATCCCTCCTTGCCCAGGCCGTGGCCCTCATGTTCACCGGCTCCCGGTTCGGCATCGCCGCCTTCCTTTTGGGGCTGGTTGTGTTCGCCCTCTGCGCCGGCAAAGAGACCTTCAAAAAGGCGCTGCCCTACGGCATAGTGCTTCTTGTTACGGTGTTCGTCTTCGGCTCCGGCGTGGCGGCCAGAGTCGGGGAATCGACGGACTCCTCCTCGGTGCAGGCCAACTCCGGACTGTTCAGAAAATACACCTGGCGGGCAACGGCGAACATGATTAAGGCGTCGCCCATACTCGGTCAGGGACCGGGCAGCTACGAGATAACATACCCCGCCTTCACCATCGCCGCACCCACCGCCAACGCCCACCAATCCTATTTGCAAATCGCGGCGGAAAGCGGCGTGCCCGCGTCGGTTCTGTTCCTTATATTCGCGGGCGGAGTGTTCCTCACCGGACTCAAATCCCTGCGGAACGCCCGGAGCGAGAGGCGGGTATTTCTCGCCGCCGCCATGGCCGCCTGCCTTTCCTGCGCCGCCAGAAGCCTCGTCGATTCCGACTTCTACGTCATGGGCATAGCCGTCACCGCGGCGGTGCTCATGGGACTTCTCACCGCCGGAGAGGACAAAGGCGAATTGCCGGCTTGGAGCGCCAAGACCCTCTGCGGAATTGCCCTTTTGCTGGGGCTTCAGATTTTCGTGTCCTCCGCCGTGGTGACCCGAGGCGCCGCCAAGCCCTATGAGTCCTATCAAACCGCCGCGGGAATATGCCCCTGGAACCCCGCCTATGTCCGGGAGCTGGCAAAGCAGGAATATTTTACCACCGGCGACGGGGACGCCGCCGCCGCCCTAATCGGGAAAGCCATCGCCATGGAGCCCCGAAACAGAGCCAACCACGAGGCGAAGTCTTTGATTGCTTTGGCCATGGGGGATGTTAAAACCGCCGAGGAGAGCCTCGAAAAGGCTCTCGACCTCACGCCCAAATCCGCTTTCCTGATTGATTCCCTAGCGAAACTTTATGACGAAAGCGGCGAGAGCGAAAAGGCGGATAAACTTTATAAGAGTCTCATCGACCTCGAGACCACTCCCTACGAGACGGTGAAGGGGGCGCCGGAGATTGTGGATTCCACCTATGCCTACGCCCACTTCCGCTTCGGAAAGAAATATTTGGCGGAGGGCAAGGACAAAGAGGCTCGGGTGGAGTTCGCCGCCGCCAGGGACAGGCTGGAACGCCGCTACGCCCAAACCACCATGATCGAGGCCCTGAAGTCCGTGCTCCTGCTCACCGAGGAAAAGGAAGCGGAGGAGAAGAAAATGCTGGCCGACTGCGAGCGGTATATCGAGGAAATCGATAATAAATGAAATATATCCGAAAGGTGTCAAAACCTTTCGGATTTTTTGTGATTTATAAAAACGACGCCCATCGGGCGAATCGGCGGGGCGGCGCTCTTGACATTTGCGGAAATTGTGTTATCATAAAATCAGGTGGTTGTTGGCCGCCGGAGAAAAAATATGGAAAAAGAAACCGTTATAAAAATCGAAAAAGGTTATTCCTCCTTTGCGGAGGAAATAAAAAAGGACTACGGCGTGTTCGTGGCGGACTGCTACCAGTGCGGCAAGTGCACCGCGGGTTGTCCCGTGGCCTGTGAGGCGGACATATCTCCCTCCCAGGCGGTGCGCATGGTTCAGCTGGGTATGCGGGAGGACTTATTAAAGGCGAAGTCCGTTTGGCTTTGTACCGGCTGCG
>JAGDDM010000129.1 GCA_017958015.1 Abditibacteriota bacterium
AGTCGTCGATATCGAAGCCCGTCTCTTTAATGTAGTCATCAAGGGGTTCCAACACGCCCTTATCTTCCAAAGGGGTGGCCCAAGTGGAACAAACCATGGTGACGTCCGGGGGACGGCCGCCGGCGGTGGTAACCATCAGCTTGTCCAGCATCCGCCCGCAAGGGAAAATCTCCAAGTCCACGTGGATGTTGGGGTGTATATTCTCGAACTCTTTGATGTGTTCCCGCATTCTTGCCTCATCCTGCTCGTTTATCCAGGAGAGCACGAGAAGGTTTACGTCCTTTTCCTTTTTTGCCGCAACCGGCGATTAGGACGAGCAGACAGGCGAGTAGAATCAGGATTTTTTCACGTCAATCTTCTCCTTTGAGGAATTTGTTTATAAGGGGCACGGCTTCGTCGATTCCCTCATCGAGGGTGATTTTGCCGGTGAAAACTTTTTCCATTGTGCTGTTCATGATTGTTGTAATCTCCGGCGCGCAGGACACCTGAGGGACTCTCCAGCCCTTTTCCTTGCTCTCGATGGCCTCGATGTATGCCGTTTTATTATGGGGCCGTCTGTCAATCTTCAGGAACTCCTTCGTCACCGATTTGCGGCTCGGTATGGTTTGATACGTTTGAGCCGCCTGAATCTGCCGCTCCGGGCGGCACATCCACCGAACCAAAAGCCAAGCCTCGTCCGGGTGGTGGGTGCGGGAGAGGGCGGAAAAGCCGCAGCCCGCTCTCCAAGGCGCCCGTCCCGCGGGACCCTTGGGCATGGACGCTACGTCGAAGTCGAAATCCGTCTTTGTGAACTCCAAATCCGCCGCCCAGCAGCCGGTGACGCAGGTGGCGATTTTGCCGTTTGCGAACATCTGCCGGTCGAAGGTGTTGGCGGTGTCCTCCGGCTTGGGGAATGCCCTGTGGCGGAGGGCCATATCCGTCATCATCCGCAGTCCCGCCACGGTTTTCGGATCCTTCAGGTTGCTGCGGGTGTTGTCCTCCGTCAGGAATGAGCCGCCGTAGGAGAAGATGAATCTGGCCCAGTTGGTGGGTCCCAGATATCCGCCCCAGCGGTCGATTCTGCCGTCGCCGTCCGTGTCCCGGGTGAGCTTTTCGCAGATTGCCAGGTATTCGTCCCAGGTCCAGGAGCCGTCCGGGTAGGGGATTCCCGCCTCGTCGAACATCTTTTTGTTGTAGTACATCTGGAGACCGTCGATGTCCGTGGGGATGCAGTATGTGACGCCCTTGTATCTTCCCCAGCCCTCCAGAGCCGACTCGTAGAAGTCCTCGATGTCGTAGCTGTCCCGTTTGATGAGATCGTCAAGGGGCAGAAGGGTGCCCTTGGCGGCAAGGGGAACAAACCACTCGGAGCTCATTTTCGTTACGTCCGGGGGCTGTCCGCCGGCGGTGGCTATCATCAGCTTGTCCATGATTCTGCCCCAAGCCACCATTTCGAGTTCCACACGAATGTTCGGGTGAATCCGCTCGAACTCGGCGATGTCGTCTTTCAGAATCTTTTCCTCGTCGCTGTTGCCCCAGCATACCATGCGCAGGACGACTTGTTCATTTTTGCCGCAGCCGCAGAGCAGAACGCACAGGGCGGCGAGAATGAGAATAATCCGTTTCAATCTATTTTCCTTCACCCGTCAACATCTTGTTCACCGTGGGCACAAGGTCGTCGGCGATTTGTTTCACCGGCTCCCGGCCCAAGAACATTTTGTCTATGGCGCTGTTCATTACGCTTTCAATCTCCGGCCCGCAAGGGACTTTGAGACTGCCCACGCCGTAGTCGATGGCGTCGATGAAGGCCTGTTTGTTCCGGGGCGGTCTGTCCACGGTGAGGAACTCTTTGGTGACGGATTTTCGGGAGGGGATAACCTGGCTGCTTTCGATGGCGGTTTTTTGCCAATCGCCGTTCGTTATCCACTGCACGAGAAGCCAGGCTTCCTTTTTGTGCTCGGAGCGCCGCATAACCCCGTAGGAGTTTATGATTATTTTTGTGTAGCGGCCCTTGGGACCCTTGGGTACCGGCGCCACGTCGAAGTCCAAGCCGATTGCTTTGCCTTCCTTGGAGAAAACCGCGTCGGCGGCCCAACTGCCGCTTACAATCGTGGCGATTTTTCCCTGGGTAAAGAGCTTACTGTTGTTTACGTTGGCCGTATCGGCGTTGCCGGGTGAGATTTTGTATTTGTGAACAAAATCCGTCAGGAACTCAAAGGTATGCACGGCCTCCGGCGAGTTAAGAACGCACTTTGTGTTGTCCTCGCTCAAATATCTTCCGCCGAAACCGTAGAGGTAGGTGATGGCGTCGGTGTGGACATCCGTTCCCCACCGGTCCGCTCTGCCGTCGCCGTCGGTGTCGACGGTGAACTTTTTGCACATCTCCACGTATTTATCGAAGTCCCAGGTCTCGTCGGGGTAGGGCACTCCCGCCTCGTCGAACATCTTTTTGTTGTAGTACATGGCGTAGGAATCGATGGCTACGGGAATGCTGTACAGTTTGCCGTTGTAGCGGCAGACTTCCAAAGCGTTTCCGTAGAAGTCGTCGATGTCGAAACCGGTCTCCTTGATGTACTCATCCAGGGGCTCCAACACACCCTTGTTTTCAAGCGGAACGGCCCAAGCGGAACAAACCATGGTGGCGTCCGGCGGACGACCGCCGGCGGTGGAAATCATCAGTTTGTCCATCATCCGAGCCCAGGGAAGAATCTCCAAATCCACGTGGATGTTGGGGTGTATCTTCTCGAACTCTTTGATGTGTTCACGCATTCTTGCCTCATCCTGCTCGTTTATCCAGGAGAGCACGAGAAGGTTTACGTCCTTTTCCTTTTTGCCGCAGCCGCAGAGTAGGACGAGCAGGGCCGCGAGAATGAGAATAATCCGTTTCAATTTATTTACCCCCGCCCGCCAGCATTTTATCCACCGTGGGCACAAGGTCGTCGGCAATTTGCTTTACCGGTTCTTTGCCCAGCAGCATTTTTTGCAAAGCGCTGTTTATGAGACTGTTCGCTTCCGGCCAGCAGGGCACCTTGGGGGTGCTTCTGCCGAATTCGATGGCGTCTATGAAGGCCTGTTTGTTCCGGGGCGGTCTGTCCACGGCAAGAAACTCTTTTGCCAATGACTTTCGGGCGGGAATGCCCTGAGTGTTGTGAATGGCCGCCCGCTGAAGAGTGGGTTCCGCCATCCATTGCGTCAGGAGCCAAGCCTCTTTTTTGTGCTTCGACCGCTCCAAAACCGCGTAGGAGTTGGTGAAGAATATGGAGCCCCGACCCCGGGGACCTCTGGGCATGGGCGCCACGTCGAACTCAAGACCCACCGCTTTGCCCTCCCGGCTGTACATGGAGTCCGCCGCCCAACTGCCCCGGGAGACCATGGCCAGCTTGCCTTGAGTGAAGAGCTTGTCGGCGTTCATGTTGGCCGCGTCGTCGGCGTTGGGGGATATCTTATACTTACAAATCATATCAACCATAAATTGACAGGCTTCCACCGCCTCCGGGGAGCTCATGAGACATCTCTTCTTGTCCGGGGAGAGGTAGTTGCCGCCGAAGCCGTAGAGGTAGTTCACGTAGAAAGCCGGGTCGGAGTTC
>JAGDDM010000130.1 GCA_017958015.1 Abditibacteriota bacterium
CAACGGTGGCGACGGCCTCACCACCATCGGCCACCGCCGCATCGCCTGCTTCCCGACCGTCACCGCCTCGAAACTTCGCTTCACCGTCACCGACGCCAAGGCTGAACCGGTCATCAAGAAGCTCGGCCTCTACCTCGCCCCCGAGATCACCCCGGACATCCCCGACAGTGGTGAGAAGAAGTCTGCGAGCCTCCCCGTCTCCTTCATCGGCGCCAACCAGTTGGTCATCAACTTCAGTGAGGTAAAGACCGTCAAGGGCTTCCGCTACCTCCCGCCGCCCCACGGCGACGGAATCGTCACCCATTACACCCTCTGGGCCAACAACGGCACCGGCACCTGGACCCCAATCGCCTCCGGCGAATTCTCCAACATCGTCAACAACCCCATTTGGCAGACGGTCTCCTTCCCCCCGACCAACCTCCGCACCCTCATGTTCCAGGCCGAACGCCTCTCCGGCGGCATGGATTTGCGCTATGCGGATGTCGACGTGGTGATGGAGTAGGGGAGTATTCCCCTGGCAGAGGTATCTTATTGAAATAGAGCGGCTGCGAGCTCTGTGGCGCTGGAGACGCGGGTCGGGGCGACTTCCGCGGGGAGGTCGCGGTAACCCCACGTTACGGCGATGGCGGGAATATTGCCGTTCGACGCCGTCTTCATGTCGGTCGCAGAATCGCCCACCAGCACGGCCTCCGTGGGGGGCACTCCGGCCTGGCGGAGGCTTTCGCCTACGATTTCCGGGTCGGGCTTGAGGGGGTAGCCTTCGCGGTTGCCCAGAATGGCGATGAAGGGGATGTCACCGAAGAAACGGCGGATCAGATATTCGGTGCCGGACTGGAACTTGTTGGAGGCGACGGCGAGCCGGACGCCGCGCGCATGGAGCGTACGAAGCAACTCCTGCATGCCCGGATACGGGCGCGTGCGTACATCGATATGAGCGGTGTAATACGCCTTGAAATCCGCCAGGCACGTGTCGATGACCGTATCCTCCCGCTGCTCCTCCGGCAGCGCCTGCATCACCAGGTTCCGGACCCCGTGCCCCACCATCTGCCGGTATTCGGCCAGCGTATGCGGCGGAAACCCCTTGAGCGCCAGCGCGTGATTTACGGCCGCCGCCAAATCCTCCAGCGTATCCAGCAGCGTCCCGTCCAGATCGAAAACGATTACCTTGTACCTCATATTCTTCAGGAAACCATGCAAAGCTAACCTTTTCTGACGGAACAAGCAAATCCCGGCGTCCTCGTTTATTTTTCGCAAAAAAACAGGAAAAAAGTTTGCAATTCCGAAAAAACTCCCTACCTTTGCAATCCCAAACCGGTACGCCGGAAAGGGAACACGGGGTATTAGCTCAGTTGGTAGAGCGTTTGAATGGCATTCAAAAGGTCAGGAGTTCGATTCTCCTATGCTCCACAAAAATCCCTCTCAGATTAGTCTGAGGGGGATTTTTCGTATAGAATGTGGCAAAAAGTGTATCATTTTAGGTCGATCATTTTCACAAATCGTCGCTCGAAGATAGTCAACTGTTTGTGGAAAATCATGAACAC
>JAGDDM010000016.1 GCA_017958015.1 Abditibacteriota bacterium
TCTCCGCCAAACACGCCGGAAGTCGCGTGAACCGTAAAACCCGCGGGAGCGATGTCGGTAATCAAACCCTCGTAAATTCTCGGATTGGCGAAATCGCCGTCGTTAACTCCCCAATTGCCGATAGTAACACCGGCAAAGGCGGATGCCGCCATAGCGCAAAGCGCGACAAGAAGAATAATTGTTTTTTTCATTTTTACAGTCCTTTCTTTACCTCAAAGTTCGTAGCGGTCATAAATTGACACAAGGCGGAACATCCCTCGCCGAGTCCCGATAGTCGGAGATGTCGAGGGTCCGGTTCTCGTTTTATCGAACCTACTTTCATTATATCATGTGCTTTTCGGACGTTGTCAAGCCGATTCACGTATGTAAACAAATAAAAATTTTCCCCTTTTCCGAAGAAGAGGGGAAAAATTTTGTCCGGTTATTTTTCGATGCGGGGTGGGTTGGTGGAATCCGCCGCCTTTGGCGGCACATTCCCCGGCACCTGACCCCCGGCACCTGATTCTATTCTTCGCCGTCGGCTTTCGCGTCGTCGGGGATGTCGCCGTTAAGCAGAGTGAGGAATTCTTCCCGCTCGAAGGTTTCCTTGGCGAGGAGAACCTTGGCCATGTAGTGGAGTTTGTCCATGTGGGACTCCAAAATCTCCTTGGCGGCGGCGTAGGCGCCGTCCACGGTGGCTCTGACCTCCTCGTCGATGAGTTTGGCGGTGAGTTCGCCGTAGTTGCGGTCCTCCATAACGTCTCTGCCCAGGAAGGGGTTGCCGTGGCGTCTGCCCACGGTGAGGGGGCCTATCTTGTCGCTCATGCCGTATTCGCAAATCATGGCCCGAACGATTTCCGTGGCCCGCTCAAGGTCGTTGCTGGCGCCGGTGCTGGCCTCGCCGAAGATAAGTTCCTCGGCCACTCTGCCGCCCAAAAGTCCCGCCACTCTGGAGAGGAGTTCGGATTTGGTGGAGAGGTACTTGTCCTCCTCCGGCATCTGCATGGTGTAACCCAGGGCCATTCCTCTGGGGAGAATGGAGACTTTGTGCACCGGGTCGCCGCCCTCGGAGAGCTCGGAGACGAAAGCGTGTCCCAGCTCGTGGTAGGCAACGGTGCGCCGTTCCTTCTCGTTCATCACTTTGCCCTTGCGTTCGGGACCGGCGATGACTTTGTCGATGGCGTCGTTGAACTCATCCTCGGATATGAAGGGTTTGCTCCGTCTGGCGGCCAGCAGCGCCGCTTCGTTCACCAAATTGGCCAGGTCCGCGCCGGAGAATCCCGGTGTGCGCTTTGCCAGCTTTTCCGGGCTGACGGAGGTGCCCACGTGGGGGAGTTTGCGCATGTGGACCTTGAGAATCTGCACTCTGCCCTGGGCGTCCGGGCGGTCCACGGTGACCTGTCTGTCGAATCTTCCCGGTCGGAGAAGGGCCGGATCCAAAACGTCCGGTCTGTTGGTGGCGGCGATAAGGATGACGCCGGAGTTCTTCTCGAAGCCGTCCATCTCTACAAGGAGCTGGTTCAGTGTCTGCTCCCGTTCGTCGTTGCCGCCGCCCAGGCCCGCGCCTCTCTGTCTGCCCACGGCGTCTATCTCGTCGATGAAAATAAGGCAGGGGCGGTTGCTCTTGGCGGTGTCGAAGAGGTCTCTGACTCTGGAAGCGCCCACGCCCACGAACATCTCAACGAAGTCGGAGCCGCTGATTTGGAAGAAGGGCACGCCCGCTTCGCCGGCCACGGCTCTTGCCAGAAGGGTTTTGCCGCATCCGGGAGGTCCCAAAAGCAGAACGCCCTTGGGGATTTCCGCGCCCAATTCACGGTACTTGTCGGGGTGGGCCAGGAAGTCAACCACTTCCGCCAGCTCCTCCTTGGCCTCGTCGACACCGGCCACGTCGCTGAAGGTGATGGGGTTGTCGGCGCTGTTCACCCGCTGGGCTCTGCTGCGGCCGAAGGACATCGCCTTGTCGGGACCGCCGCCGGCCTGACGCATGAACATCATCCAAAGGAACACAAGAAGACCCAGCGGCAGCAGCACTCCCACAAGGAGGCTCAGAATGCTGTCGGAAAAGATGGGCTTGTTGATGTTCGTTTTTATGTTGTGTTTCTGAAGCTGCTCGATGAACCCGGACTTAGCCATATCTTCCCGGGGGAGATTGATTTCGTATTTCTCTCCGGTTTTGGCGGTGAGCGTGGCGGTGTCGTTGGGGTAGATTTCCGCGGCGGATATCTTTTCCGTCTCGACTTTCCGCATCGCCTCCGAGTAGGACACGTTGAAGGTCTTTTCCTCGGATAAGATGGAGCCCTTGCCGCCGAAGAGAGCGTACAGCAGCGCCACAATCAGCAGGGGGGGGATTAAAGCTCTGAATAGCCTGATCATTTTTCTCCTTTCGTTTGTTTGAGTTTGAGCGCCGCGGAGTAGACTTCACGTTTGGGGAGTCCCAGCTCCTTGGCGGCGGTTTTAACCGCTTCTTTTTCACACATTCCGTTACGAATGAGATCTTTCAAAAGTTCCGTGGGGTCCGCGGGTTCCGGCGTTTCCTCCTTGCCCGGGGCGATGACGATGGCTATCTCGCCTTTTATCTCCCGGCCGTCGAAGGCGGCCGCGCACTCCGCCGCCGTTCCCCGAATCGTTTCCTCGTGGAGTTTCGTCAGCTCCCGGCACACCGCGATTCGGCGGTTGGGGAGCACCTCCTCCACGGCCTTCAGGGTCTTTATGAGCCTGTTCGGGGCTTCGTAGACGCACACCGTTCGGCGCTCGGTTTTAAGAGACGTGAGATAGGCCCGGAGCTCGCCGCTTTTTCTGGGAAGAAAACCGTCGAAAGCGAAAGTGTCCGAGGGCAGACCGGAGGCGGCTATGGCGGTAATCACCGCCGAGGCTCCGGGAACGGGTATTATCTCCACTCCCGCCGCCGCCGCGTCTCTTATGAGTTCGTAGCCCGGGTCGGACACACAGGGCATTCCCGCGTCGGTGACGAGGGCCCCGTTTTCGCCGGCTGTGAGCCGCTCCACGATTTCCCGGCGTTTGGCGTCGGAGGTGTGGTCGTGACAGGAGATTATCGGGGTTTTAATCCCGAAGTGAGTAGTCAGTTTTCGGGTGACTCTGGTGTCCTCCGCCGCTATGAAATCAACGGATTTGAGAGTCTCGATGGCCCTCCGGGATATGTCGCCCAGGTTTCCGATGGGCGTTGCCACGGGATAGAGGATTGACATGGTTCAAAAAAACGCCTCCCTCTTGCGGAGAGAGGCGTCGGTGATTCGGATTATTCCTTCGCCTTGTCTTCGGCTTTAGCCTTGTCGGCTTTGGCTTTGTCGGCGGCTTCCTTGGCTTTCTGCTCGGCCTCGGCCTTGGCTCTGGCGGCTTCTTCCTTGGCCCGCTGCTCTTCCATCTGAGCGTTGTAGGTCTCAATCCACTTGGCTTCCTTGGCGGCCAGGTCGGCCTTGCCCAGGTTGGTGAAGATGGACTTCAGCTGAGTGTGGATGCCGATGTCGTCGATGGCGGCGTCGGAGGCGGCCAGGTACTGCTTCAGGGCCTCTTCCTTGCTCTGGGCGTCGCCCTTGGAGTTCAGGTACTCCGCCAGTTCCATGTTGAGATCGGCGCCCTGAACCATGGAGGATTCGCCGTTAAGCAGGGTGTAGAGGAGCTTGCCCGCTTCGTCGGTCTTGCCGGCGGCCTTCAAACATTCCACATACTTGACGGCGGCGCAGTCGTTGCTGGGGTCGGCCTTGTAGGCGGCTTCGAAGCAAGCGAGAGCAAGGTTCTGTTCCTTCTTCATGGTGTCCTCGTCGCCCATGCCCATCTGGGCCAGGAAGAGGTGCCAATAACCTTCGTATTCCTTGTCCTTAACCGTAACGCCGGTGGTGGACATAAGCTCTTTCTGGAGTTTGGAGGATTCGGTGTACTGAATTCTGCTCTTAAGCTGCTCTTTGCGCTCGTCCTTGGCTTTCTTGTCGAACTTCTCCGGGAGTTTCTTCTCGGTGTCTTCCAGCTTGACGATGTAGTAGCCTCTGTCGCTCTTGATAACCGGGGAAATCTTGCCCTTTTCCAACTGAGTGACCGCGTCGTAGACTTCGGTGCCCAGCATGTACTGGGTGTCGAAACTCAGGTCATAGGCACCGCCGTTGTTCTTCATACCGTCGCCGGAGTTTTCCTTGGCGAGCTTGGCGAAGTCGGTACCGGCCAGGGCTTCTTTGTAAATCTTGTCGGCTTTGGCAGAGGCCTGTTCCTCACCGCCCACGGAGGGAATGAAGATTTCTCTTATCTTGTAAACGGTGTAGCTGTTTTCGATGTCGGCGTCGGTGACGGCGTCGGCTTTGGCCTTCATAATGTCGCCGAACTTTTCGGCGGCGATCTGGGCCTTCACGGCGGAGCGGTCGTTCATGGACTTAACCTGCTCCACGATGGTGTTGATGGACATACCGTTCTTGGAAAGCTCGGAGAGATAGGCTTTGTCTTTGCGGGGATCAAGCTTTTCCTGTTCCTTGGAAATCTTGCCCAGGACGGCCTGTCTGTTCTGCTTCAACTGCTCGACGATAATCTCGTCCAGCTTGGCGTCGATGTCTTTTTCCTTAATCTTGATGCCGCTCTTTTCGGCAAGTTCGATGAGCTTCTTGCTCTGAACCATCTGCAGGAAAACCTGCTGCTTGTAGTCGGCCAGCTGCTTGGTGGAGTTCATGCCGTAGCGGGAAGCGTTCTCGCTGGCCTGAGCCCAGGTCTTGTCGAACTCGTCTCTGGTGAGGGGTTCTTTGCCGACTTTGGCGATGATGTCTTCGTCCGTTTCCTTGCGCATCTGGGGCGCGGCGCCGAACTGCCAAATGGCGCCGATGATGAAGATGCCCGCGATAGCGTAGGCTATCCAACGGAAGTGGTCGCGGAACTGTGTTCTGATGTCTTGAATGCTCATGATGAGTAAGTCCTCCGAAAACGGCCTCGGGCCGTTCATTGAAATTTATTGCAACAATTAATATTACCGTAGTTTGACACTTATGTCAACCTAATTTCGGAAGTTTTTGGCGTAATTTTTCGAAAAAGCGTATAAGCAGGGTGAGCCGCCTGTGTGCCAAAAGACAACGGGGCGGGTTTTGTCGAAAACATCACGCTTTACCGCTTCCCTCAGGCCGTACATGGCCTTGCCCGTGTAGACCGGGTCCAAAAGTATTCCCTCGGTGGAGGCCGCCAGTTTCACCGCTTCGTCGCCGCCGGGGCAGGGTACGCCGTAGGAGGTGCCGTAGCAGTCGTCGATGATGTCTATGTCGTCGACGGAGAGGGTTTCCTCAACCCCCAAAAGCTCCGCGGCGCCTTTGAAGCACTCCGCCATGTGGCGCTTTATGTGATTGGTTCCGCCGGCCACAGCCACGCCGATTACCTTGGCCTTGGGCATGTACAGCCGGCAGCCCAAGAGCAGACCTGTCAGGGTGCCGCCGCTGCCCACCGCCGCGAAAATTATCGGGTCGTCGAAGTCCGCCTGTTCGGCCAGCTCTTTCACCGCGTCGACGTAGCCCAAATCTCCCAGGGGAGTGGAGCCGCCGATGGGAATGATGTAGGGCCGTTTGCCCGCCACGCTGAGCTTCGCCGCCTCGTGATCCATGGCCTCTTCCATGTCCTTCACGGAGGCGCCCTCCATAAAGAGAATATCCGCGCCGAAGAGGTTGTCCAGAATGAGGTTGCCGTTGTTGTCGCCGAGCTCCGGAGCGCCCAAGACCAGCAGGGCTTTCATGCCCACCTTGGCCGCCGCCGCCGCCGTGAGACGGGCGTGGTTCGATTGGACTCCGCCGTCGGTGATAAGGGTTCTGGCGCCCTTGGACAGGGCGTCCGCCACCAGGTATTCCAGTTTGCGGACCTAGTTGCCGCCGCCGCCCAAACAAATACAATCGTCGCGCTTTACCCAAAGCCTTTCGATGCTGAGGGCCTTGCCGAGGCGGGGCGCCGCTTCGAGAGGAGTGGGAAAACGCGACAATGAGATTTTTTTTATCGTCCGCATTTTAAGTTTATTTTACTCTCCTTGCGGAGTGATATCTCGATTTGTAGTAGGCGGAAGAAAGGGAATCCACCTTGACGCCGGTGCGCACGCTTGAAGCGTGGACGATGTTGCCGTTGCCGATGTAGATGGCAACGTGGGAGACGCCTCTGCCTCTGGTGTTGAAGAACACCAGGTCGCCGGGCTGAAGATCGGACTTGGACACGGGGGTGCCCACTTTGGACTGAGCCGAGGAGGTCCGGGGGAGTTTGATTCCGTGCTGGGCGAATACGTAGGACGTAAAGCCGGAGCAGTCGAAACCGCCTTTGCCGGTGCCGCCCCGTCTGTAGCGGCTGCCTCTGCAGGAGAGGGCGGTGCCCACCACGTTGCGGGATTCGGACACGGACTTTTCGGCGGCGGACTTTTCGGAAACCTTTTCCTTGGAGTCCGCGGAGTCGTATTCCGGAGCGGGGCCGGAGGAGAGGAGGCCGCGGAAAATGTAGCCGGTGGTGCCGCCTACGCTGACCTTCGCCCAATCGTCGTTTACGCGCTCGATTACTCTGCAGTCAACGAACTTGGCCAAAACCGCCGCTTTTTCGGAGGATTTGGAGGGTCCTTTGCGCAGAATAACGTTTTCGGTGTTGGTGTGAACCGTCACCATGGCGGCGCGGCTCTTGTTGGTAACGTTGCCGCTTCTTCCGGAAGCGGGGATAATCAGGACTTTGCCGATATCGAGAATATCATCGGCCGACATTTTGTTGGCGGAGAGCACTGCCTCCGTCGTTACGTTGTATTTGGCTGCCACGGAACTTACCGTGTCGCCGGCGGCCACCGTATGCTTTTGGGAAGCGAAAGCGCTCACCGCCAGAAGGGCCGCGAGAGCCGCGGATACGATGACTTTTTTGAGTGTGCTTTTAAGCAAAACTTAGTCTCCTTTGGTGCTCTTAAAGAGCCGGATTTTCGTTTTTTACGTTTTCAAACTCATACAAATTATACCGGTTTTCGGCATTCGTTGTCAAATTCCCGAAAAGCTCTTGCAAATAAAACGAAAATACTGTAATATATATACTGAAGGTACATTATCGGGAGATATTATCTTATGGCAAGCGAACGGAATATAGTGTTTTTGGAAGAGCCCCGCATCGGGAAACCCCTGCGCATGGTGCGCTCCGGAAAAGCCTGCACCGTCGAAAACATCAAAAAAATCATACGGAACGACAACGAGGGTACGCTTAAAATCGTAACCGTGGACGGCTTTACCTGCGTGGGTAAAGTGGATCCCCACGCGGAGTACGAGGAAGAGATTTTCCCCGAGCCCAAGCCCGGTCCCGACGGAATAATCGACGCCGTCATCGTGGACGCGGAGGAGCCCGAAACCGCCGTTGTCACCGACAACTTTGTCGAGCAGGTCGAGACGGAGGTCGAAGCCGAAATCACCGAGGAGAACTCGGGAGCGGCGGAGGACATGCCGGACTTCTCCAAGATTTTCAAGGAGAAAGAGGAAATAGATTTTTCCGAGGATTCCGCGTCTCTTGGCGACCTTTTCGGCGACAAGGGCACTCTCATCAAGCCCGGAACTCCCGTGGAGCCCAGGCCCAAGCCCGAGGAGCCGGAGCCCATCATCGAGATAGGTCCCAACGACGAGATTATCATGAAGGATCCGGACGATCCGGAGGATTATTCCGCCGAGGTGAAAGAGGCGGAAAAGAGCCGGGAGCAGAGAATCGACGAGGAGCTGGGGCGCTATCTGGAGCGGGCCAAGTCCATTCCGGAGATTTCCGAGGAAGAGCTTCGGGCGGCCAAAGCGGCCAGAAAGCACGCCGAGGAAGATTTCGAGCCGGACGTAAAGGTCAGCGTGGACACCGGCGACCCGGAAGTCATTCCCGAGGACTACGAAAGCGACACCTTCTTTAAAAAGGAAAAGGAAAAACCCTGGCTCTATCGGCGGTCCGGATTCAAACTCGGCAGAAATTTCTTCCGTCGGTTCGGTCTCGTTGCCGTTAAGGCGCTTGTTATCGCCGCCATCGTTTCTCTCATGGGATACTATTTGGGCTACGAACCGGCCATGAAGTTCATCGATATGAACCGCACCCGGAACGCCTACACGGAGTGCAAGAAGATTCTCGCCGGCGGTGACTCCGACGAGTTCGCGGGATTCGCCTTCGACGAATACGCCACGATTATCAAGGCCGTGGACATGGACCAGGGCAGCCATACCCTGCGGATTACCGTGGACACCAAGGATTGGATGATGCTCATCATTCCGGAGCGGCATCAGATTATCATAAATTATTTCTCCGTGTGGACCAATCTTTTGCAGAACCGAAAGGTTGACATCAGCGACGCCTACGTGGAGATTATAAACGAGCACCAGGTGAAAATCGCCTACGCGAGAATAGCCGGCGCCCACATATATAAGGACAAAGACATCTTGGCCAACAGCGGCTACGATCCGGACACTTTCTTCGACGAGGAAGGCTCCGAGTGAGGACGGTTAAATGAGAAAAAACATCAGGAAAGAAGACGACGATATTCAGGAATTACTTAACAGAGCCAAGCGAATCGATTCCGACAACGCTCGTCAGAAAAAAGTGAACGAGGCCGTGGCCAAGTTCAGAGCCAAATACGGCGAGGAATCCGAGTCCGCGAAGGTGGCCAAGGAAGGCTTTTCCATCTTCCGCAAGAAAAAACGCGAAGAGCTGAATATCAATATCGACGATGACGAAGAGGACGTTTACGAAGAGGTCGCCGAGAAGAAAGATGAGTTTGTGGAGGGCGTTTCCGAGGGAAGCGTCAGCCCCTCTTCCAACCCGGACGTTATGCCCGAGGACTATGAGGGCGACAAGTTCTTCAGTCGCCGCAAAAAGAGACTCGACGACAACACGGTTCGCAGTTCCCTGTTCACCACCCTCAAGTGGCGCGTGGGCGATTTCTTCGACCGCTATAAATTCCTCGGCGTTAAATACGTGAGGATTTTGGGCATCATTATCGGGGGCGCGATTATTCTCTACTTCTTCGCCTGGCTTCCCGGCAAGAAAGCCTACGACATGAAGAAGACCCGGGACGCCTACAAGGTGATAAACGGCGTTTTCAGCGGCGAGATGAAGGACGAGTTCCCCGGAACATACGACTTCACTCAGATATCTCCCCGCATATCCAACATCAACGTGAACATGAACTCCCACAGGCTCACCTTGGAGATAAGTCTGGACAACTGGATGAGTATGCCCCAGTCCGACAGAGGTGATTTGGTCTACTTCACCTACGGTATGTGGAAGTCTTTCTGCGAAAAGCGGAAAATCCGCCCGGAAACCACCAGCATGATTATCAAAAACGAACACGGCGTGGTTATGTCCGAGGCCTACTACGGCGGCGGCAACATCGAGAAGGATGATATTGTAATCAAAAAATCCGGTTTGGATCCGGAGAAATATTTCGAAAAACTGCACGAGGAACACACCAAATGAAGATAATCTGCTCCAGAAAAGATTTGTACGAAGGCGCCGGCACCGTGGCGAGAGCCGTCAGCTCCCGCTCCGCTCTGCCCATTCTCAGCCATATCCTCATCTCCGCCTCCGACGGCCGCATCGAACTTGCCGCCACGGATTTGGAGCTGGGTATGCGCTGCAGCGTTGACGCCAAGGTTGACGAAGAGGGCGCCGTAACCGCCCCCGCCAAACTCCTCACCGACGTTTTGGCGGCGCTGCCGGATTTTGACGTCACCATCGAAACCGACGACAAGAACACCCTCACCCTCACCTGCGGCGCCAGCGAGTTCACCATTCTCGGACTGGCCGCCGACGAGTACCCGGTTCTGCCCAAGATGGGCGACGACGTGAAGTTCAAAATCGCCCGGAAAGTTCTCTCCGAGGCCGTTGACCGCACCGTCTTCGCCACAGGCAGAGACGAGTCCAGACCGGTTCTCAGCGGCGTCTACTTCAAGCTGGAGAACGGCACGTTGAAGCTGGTGTCCACCGACACCCACCGGCTTTGCCTTGAGACCATTCCCAACGTGGAATACACCGGCAACACCGACGCCATCGTCCCCGCCAAGGCTCTTCGGGAAATGGCGAGACTGGCCTCATTGGGCTCCGACGAAGAGGGCGTCGCCGAGATTACCATCGCCGACGGCAGAATCATGTTCGAGGTAGACGGCATCACCCTCACTTCCCGTCTTATCGACGGCGTGTTCCCCAACTTTATGAGAGTTATCCCCTCGAACAATCCCATCAAGGTCATCGCTCCCACGGATCTCCTGCGCCGCTGCGCCAAGCGCTGCGCTCTGGTGGCCGCCAACGCTCTGAACAGAATCGTCATAGACCTCGCGGGCGAGACACTCACCGTCAGCGCCGAGAGTTCCTCCGTGGGCAAGGCCAAGGAAGATATGCAGGTGATACACTCCGGCGACGATTTGAGGATTGCCTTCAACGTGGAGTATCTGCTGGATATGGTTACCCGCACGGAGACCGAGTCCATCGAGCTTGAGTTCGGCGGCGAGGTTAAGCCCGCCCTCATGAAGCCCCAGGGCGAGGAGGACTACATCTACGTCCTCATGCCCATGCAGCTCAATTAATGTAAAGGAGAAAATATTATGGCATGTTTTTTGGTATCCGCGGCTGAGGCCGTCATTACTTCGGCGGTGGCCAAGTCCGCCGAGAAACACGAAGCGGAACACACTACCGCTGTTCCCTTTTCCCGCAAGGTGAAGTGGCTGTCCAATATGCTTTGGGGCGGCTCCGCGCTGCTGGCCTTCGAGCATGTTTGGCACGGCGAGGTTGCGCCTTGGTTCCCCTTCCTCACGGCGGCGTCGAATCCGGCGGACAAGGCGGAAATGCTTCATGAGATGGCAACCGTGGGCGTCACTATGGCTCTGCTCATCACCGCCGTTTGGTGCGGAATGCTGGCGGTGTGCGCCGTCTTCGAA
>JAGDDM010000131.1 GCA_017958015.1 Abditibacteriota bacterium
TGCGCAAAAGGTTCTGCCGGGTAAGCATGGACTGCAGCTCCCGCAAATCCTCGGCGCTGTCGGACGACTTCGCCTTTTCCAGGGCGTCGGCGAGGAGAGTAAGCTCGTTTCGGGTGGCGGTCAGGCGGATTTCCGCGGTGGATCGGGCGTCTTTTGCCTTGCGGTACCGCTTGAAATACCGCTCAGCGTTCTCCTTCACGTCCAGTTTGGGGTCCAGATCTATGGTTATCTCAGCGCCGCTCGGGTCGTAATAATTCACTATCTTGACGGTTTTGTCGCCCTTTCGGGCGTTGAAGCCGCTTGTCTGCAGAAGCTCCGCCTTTATCCGGTACTCGTCCGCCCGTTCCGACTCGTCGATCGTCTTCAGCAGGGACTTTTCGGAGGATTTGCGGAAGGCGATTGACTTCTCCACGGCGGAAACCACGCTCTGCCGGGTCTCCGTCAGCTCCGTGTCCCGAACGAAGGTGCGGTAGAGGGTGTCCAGGGACTCGTTGAGACTCTCCCGGGGGTGCTGGCGTTCCGGGGGGTATTTAAGCAGGGGCATGGGGTACACGGCGGTGCCTTTGCCCGCCTCGTCGGTGATGAATACGGGCATGTACTTGCCGGAGGTTATCATCTTCCCCAGGTCGGATATTTCATCGTAAAGTTTTGCGCCGTCGCCGCCGGAGCGGAGCATGAGCTCTTCCGCCAGAAAGGGACTGACGCCGCCCACGCTTGCCACCAGAGCCTTTTTCGGGTCCTCCGCCGAGGCTATCTCCGCCGCCTGTTCGGGGGTGACATCCGCCGGGGAGGTTTTTATGCCCACCGGGGGAAGTTCGTAGGTGAGACCCGTGAGAATCCGCCGCCGACTGACGGAGGAGCCCACGTTTTTGATCGCTCCGAGAATCTTGTCCGTGTTGTCGGTGATGATGAGGTTGCTGTGGCGGCCCATGAGCTCGAAGATGAGCTTAATCGCCCCCAGCGCGGGATTTACGCAGGTGACAATCATGATGCGCTCAAGGCCCACCTGCTCTATCTTTTCCGCGAAGGCACCCTCAAGGTATTTGCGGGCCACCATGCAGAAGTTGGGAGGCGTTTGGGGAGCGGTGCCGGATGAGGCGGTTGTGTAAACTCTGGGGTGCCGGGGGTCAACGGAGAAGAAAAGGAGATACGTCTTTCCCATGGAGTGAACCGCGAAGGTTATCTCCGTGTCGGAAAGCTGCTTTATTTTCTGCACCCGCCCGCCGGTGAGTGTTCTTTTCAGTTCGGCAATTGTGGCCGAAAGGGTGAATCCGTCGTAAATCATTTGATTATAGTATACAACATTGCGGCGCTTGTTGCAATGATTGCGGCGGGTGGTATAGTTGGGGGAAAGTGTGGTATAATAATAGTGTATTGAAATTTATTTGTTTTAGGTGCCGGGTGCCGGGTTTCGGGTGCCGGGGAATGTGTCGGCAAAGCCGACGGATTTTACGGACAAACCTTGCAATGTGGGTTGTATAATCCGTTTCGCGACAGCGAAACACCTTCCCTGACCCCCGGCCCCTGACACCTGACCCCTGAAACGAATCGGAGAAAAATTATGATTAAAGTCGGTATAATAGGTGCTTCCGGCTACGCCGGATCGGAGCTGATACGCTATCTGAATAACCACCCCAAGGCGAAGATTACTTACCTCGCTTCCAAGAGCTTGGCGGGTAAGTCAATCACCGAGGCCTATCCCTGTTTCCGGGGCATCGAGCTGCCCATCTGCGAGGAGTACGACGTTGACAGAGCCTGCAAAGAGGCGGACTTCTTCTTCCAGACCCAAGGCAACGGCGTGGGTATGTCCGTGGCGCCGGAGCTCCTGAAAAGGGGCAAGAAACTCATCGACGTGCCCGCGGACTTCCGCATCAAGAACCCCAAGGTTTACGAGAAGTTCTACAAGATGGAGCACACCGCCCAGGATATTTTGCGGGAAGCGGTCTACGCCGTGGCGGACATCCACAAGGACAAGATTAAGACCGCCCGGGTGGTGGCCAATCCCGGCTGCTACGCCACCAGCGTCATTTTGGCCTGCGCGCCCCTCATGGGGGACGACGCCTTCGACCACGACACCATTATCGCCGACTCCGCCTCCGGTGTTTCCGGCGCCGGCAGATCCAAACTCTCCGTGTCCGGACTCTACTGCGAGGTGAACGAGGGCTTCAAGGCCTACGGCGTCGCTACCCACCGCCACAGACCGGAAATCGAGCAGGAGCTGGAACTTCTGGCGGGCAAAAAAGTTACCATCGCTTTCACGCCCCACCTGGCTCCCATGAACAGGGGCATCCTCACCACCGCCTACATCAGAAGCGCGAAGAAGTGGGACGCCGATAAACTTCTGGACAGATACGCCGAGTATTATTCCGACTCTCCCTTCGTGATTGTGCTTGAGAGGGGTCAGCAGCCCTGCACCAAGAACGTTTTCGGCACCAATTTCGCCCACATAGGCGTGGTGTTCGATGAGCACACATCCTGCGTAATCGTCACCTGCGCCATCGACAACATGGGCAAGGGCGCCGCCGGTCAGGCCGTCCAGAACTTTAACCTCATGAACGGCTTCGACCCGGAAACCGGACTTATGTCCACGGCGGTTTACCCTTAGGAGATATTATGAAAACAATAAAAGGAGCCGTCACCGCTCCCAAAGGCTTCAAAGCCGCGGGGGTTCGGTGCGGCCTTAAGCAAAGCGGCAACGACTTCGCCATGATTGTGTCGGATGTCACCGCCTCCGCCGCGGGACTGTTTACAAACAACGTGTTCTGCGCCGCCCCGGTAACTCTCGACAGAGAAAAACTGAAAGACGGCAAGGCCTCGGTCATCATCGCCAACAGCGGCAACGCCAACGCTTCCACCGGAGCGGTGGGCATGAAGAACGCGGAAGACAGCTGCGCCCTGGCCGCCAAACTTTTGGGCAAGGACGAGAGCGAGGTCCTCTGCGCTTCCACCGGAGTCATAGGACACCTTTTGGACACGGACAAACTCTTCGCCGGAATAAAGGTGGCTTCGATGTCGCTGTCGGAGGAGGGCGGAACCTCCGCCGCCAAGGCAATCATGACCACCGACACCGTGGCAAAGCACGCCGCCGCGGAGTTCGAGATAGGCGGAGTAAAGACCCGTATGGGCATAATCTGCAAGGGCTCCGGAATGATTTGCCCCAACGTGGCCACCATGCTCTGCTTCATCACCACCGACGCCGAGGTCGCTCCCGACACGTTGAAAGGGGCCCTCATCGACGCCTGCGAGCGGTCCTTTAACAGTCTTTCCGTTGACGGCGACGGCAGCACCAACGATACGGTGATAATCCTTGCCAACGGCCTTTCCGGTTGCGGCGAGATTAAGCCCGGCACACCGGAATACACCGTCTTTTCCGATGCTCTCACCGCTCTCTGCGTGAAGATGGCCAAGGCCATGGCCGCGGACGGAGAGGGCGCCACAAAGTATATCGAGATTCGGGTCAAAAACGCCGCCACCTACGGGGACGCCAAACTGGCCGCCAAGACAATCGCCAACTCGGCTCTGGTTAAAACCGCCGTGTTCGGCGAGGATCCCAACTGGGGCAGAGTTCTGGCCGCCGCCGGAAGGTCCGGAGCGAAGATGGAGGCGGAGAAAACCTCCCTTTGGTTCGGGGACGTGAAAATATTCGAAAAGGGCGAGCCTTTGCCCCTTGATCCGGACACCGCTCGGGCGCCCATGCTGGAGAAGGAACTCGTAATCACCGTCGACTTCGGCATCGGCAGCGAAAACGCCACAGCTTTTACCTGCGATTTTTCTTACGACTACGTGAAGATTAACGCGGAATATCACACATAAGGAGACACACAATGAAAACACTCAAATTTTTCGCCCTCATAGCCGCCGCGGCTCTCATCATCGCCGGATGCGGCTCCAAGGAACCGGCTTCCGACGCCACTCAGGTGGAGAACCCCTCCGCCAACGACAGCGCGGAAGTTTCCGTTCAGCCCGCTCCCGACGCTGACGGCTACGTCACCAGCGACACCGGCTTGAAGTACAAGGACATCAAAGTGGGCGAGGGCGCCGAGGTCCACGGCGGCAACACCGTTGAGGTCCACTACAAAGGTTGGCTGGACAACGGAAAAGTCTTCGACACCTCCAAGCAGCCCGGCAGAGAACCTTTCCTCTTCACCGTGGGCAACAACCAGGTCATCGCCGGCTGGGAAGAAGGCATTCAGGGCATGAAGAAGGGCGGCGTCAGAGAGCTCATCATCCCCGGACACCTGGGCTACGGCCCCGAAGGCAGCGGACCGATCCCGCCGAA
>JAGDDM010000132.1 GCA_017958015.1 Abditibacteriota bacterium
GGCGAGAGCCGCCTCGGGAGTGGTTGTCACGAAGGCTTTTACCCTGTCCTCAACGGAGTTTATTCTGTCGATGAAACTTTGGGCGATTTCCTTGGCGGAGACTTCTTTGCTTGCGAGTTTGTCCCGCAGCTCGTGGGCCGTGAGTGTGTAAAGTTTTTCCATGTCAGTCCTCCACTATCCGGGGCACCACAAAGCAGTCGTCGTCCGCCTCCGGGGCGTTAGCCAGGACTTCCTCCGGGGAAACGGAGGGAGTCACAACGTCCTCCCTGAACACGTTGGCGACCGGTACAACGTGGGAGGTGGGCTCCACATCGGTTGTGTCCAGCTCACCCAGCATACGAAAACTTTCAAGCAGCTTGTTTATGTGACCGGCCAGCGCCTCGCTCTCTTCCTCGGTGAGATCCAACCGAGACAGCAGCGCCACGCTTTCCATATCTTTTTTCGTCAGCATAGTTTTTCCTTGTATTGAGATTTATTCCCTATTATTATATAACGTATGAAGCAAAACGTCAAAGCGGCATCGCCCCGGCGAAAGAAAATTGTTGACATTTCCCGAATATATGCCATAATAAAAGCAGAAAAAATACCGGAAAGGAGGTGAAAGTAATGAAGAAATGTTTAATCGTCCTGTTTATTCTCGCCGCAAGCGCGGCTTTCGCCGGAGGGCTCAACGATGACGACGTAACCGTAGGCGCGTGGATGGCCCCCTCCGTCACCGTAAGCGGTTTGCCGGATGACAAAGGTTTCGCCGTCGAGACGGAGAGAAACAAGCACACCTTGGTTCTCGGCGATCGAGTGTCCGGTTGGCTCTACAATCCCAACGAGACAATCGACGTCTTCATCGACGAGGATATCTTCGGCGACAACTACACCACGGGAAATTATTATATCTACCTCGCCGGCATGTCCGGCGGCAATATAAACACCCCCGCTTTCACGGCGCCCTACTACGGCCCGGGGAGCTACACCCTCAGCCTCGGTGACCTGCCCGAACTGGAAACGGGATCCGTCTTGGACACAATCAACATCTACTTCGCCCGGAAAGACGTTAACAGATACGCCGCCGTCACGTTCCCGAATGCCGGCAACATGACATTCAGATTCAAACCGAAAGCGGAAGAACCCGTCGTCCCCGAGCCCGCCACCTACGCCTACGCGGCTATGGGTTTGGTATCCGTTCTCGGTATGAAGAGAAGAATCCGCAAGTAAGTTCACGCAAAAAAAGTCCGCCCTCGGGCGGATTTTTTTATATGTGAATCATCGCTTTTCGCTTGTTTACACCATGGCATTACTCCGGCTCATACCGGAATTTATTCCTTTTTTGCGGGCGGCGGCGTGGGAATTTTTTTTCGGGACGGGCGGGAACTTTTCCCCTGACTTGACAGTATTAGACTTAGGTGTTATGATATATACACTGTAAAATCACAGACAAAAGGAGGCTTGCGATATGAGATTCGAACAGCTTACCATCAAGGCCCGGGAGGCGGTGCAGGACGCGTCGAAGATTGCCAACGACTACCGCCAGCAGAACATCACCCCGGAAGATTTGCTCCTCGCTCTGATTTCCGACAGCGAGGGGATTGTGGGTCCGATTTTGACGAAGCTGGGCGTAAACGAAAACGCGCTCCGCGAAAAGCTTACGAAGAAACTGGACTCCCGTCCCAAGGTCAGCGGCGGGTTCTCCGGTCAGTATATGGACACCCGCCTGGGCGAGGTATTCAACATCGCCGAGGAGGAAGCGAACCACCTGAAAGACGACTACGTCAGCACGGAGCACCTTCTCATCGCCATCGCCAAGGAAGGCGGAGACGGCAGCGCGCTTCTGTCGTCCATGGGCGCCGACGCGGACAAAATCTACGCCGCCATGGCGGAAGTTCGGGGCACCCAGCGGGTCACGGACGAAAACCCGGAGGACAAGTATCAGGCTCTGGAAAAATACGGCAACGACCTGACGGCGGAGGCCAAGAAAGGCGCTCTGGACCCGGTTATCGGCCGCGACGACGAAATCCGCCGGGTGGTGCAGGTTCTCTCCAGACGGACCAAGAACAACCCGGTGCTCATCGGCGAGCCC
>JAGDDM010000133.1 GCA_017958015.1 Abditibacteriota bacterium
ACATCTTGTTGTCGCCGGGGCGGTCCAGATACCAACTATCGTAGCCGTTGTCGGGGACAACGAACATGAACCCGAACTTGTCGGCCCCCTCCTCTATCACCGCCTTAAGCGCGGGATAGAACATGGAGGTGTTGTTGGCGCTGTAACCGTTGAGGCCGTACACCACCGGGAATCTGTCGGTGCGGTTGGCGAAGTAAGCGTCCGGAAACACGAAGGAGGTGGGAATCTCCTGTTGCATGGCCTCGCTGTAAACGGAGGTATGAACAATCTTCGCGCAAAAAGCGCAGGAGGCGAGAAATACCGGAAGTATAAGGGCAAAAACAAATCTCATTTTATTTTTCCTCGTCCGCCTCAAGTTTTTTGAGCTCGTCGAAGGCAAAGTTCAGAAATCCCTTCAGAGCCTCCGTCCAATAGGGTTCGTCGTGGGCGCCGTCCCGTTCAACGTACACGTGATCCACGCCCTCTTTTTTCAAATCCTCGTGGAAGTCCCGGGCCATTTGGCAGAGACTGTCCCGGACGCCGGCGTCGATGAGAATCTTAAAGCCCTTGTCCTTGTAGGCGGCGGCGTTTTCCGCGTTGTTGCACTCGGTTAGAGTCCGCTTTCCGGTTTTCCAGTCGGTACCCCAGAAACGAAGGTTGATAGCCGGAGCCAGAGAACCCACTATTTGATACTTATCCGGATAGAGCCGGGCCAGCAGCAGAGCGCCGTGGCCGCCCATGGAACCGCCGTAGATGATTCTGTGGAGCCGGTCGGTTTTCGTCCGATAGTGGGACTCGATATACGCCGGCACCTCCACCGCGCAGAAAGTCTCGTACATCTTTCCGGGGGCGTCGAAATACCAGCCGTCGAGACCGTTGTGGGGGCAGACCAGGATAAAGTCGAACCGGTCCGTGTATTCCTTCATAAACTCCGCGGTGTTCTTCACGTAGTCCGTGCAGAGTCCGCCCAGTCCGCAGAGAGAGTACACAACGGTAAACTCCGCCTTTTTGTCGGTGAAATATCGGCTCGGCAGAACAACCGACACCGGCAGTTTCTGTTTGTTTGCCTCGCTGTAAACTTCCAAATGCTGTACCCGCTCGGCGGGCTTGGCGTTCGCCGCGCAGGCAAGGCACATTACCGCCAACGCGAAAAGAATCGATTTCATTTGCTTTCCTCCTTCTCGAGTTTCGCCAAAGTATCGAAGGCGAAGTTCAAAAAACCCTTCCAGGCCTCCCGCCAATAGGGATAATCGTGGGCGCCTTCACGCTCGATATACACGTGGTCTATGCCCTCTTTCTTCAGTTTGTTGTGGAAAGCGAGATTCATATCGTAGAGGCCGTCGTGAAAACCGATGTCCTGATAGAGAGCGAAACCGTACTTCTTAAAGAGGGGTATGTTGCTCAGGGCGCTGACGGAATCCGGCTTGGATTTGCCGAAGTCGATGGTGAGGAAAGAGGGCCTGGTTTTCAAATCCACCACACCGGCCAGAGAGCCCACGATTTTGAACTCATCCGGATTGAGACAGGCCAAAAGGAGAGCGCCGTGGCCCCCCATGGAACCGCCCACGAGAATCCGGTGGAGTCTGTCCGCTTTGGTGCGGTAGTGTTTATCGGTATATTCAACGATTTCTTTGCCGCAGAAAGTCTCGTACATCTTCCCGGGTCTGTCCAAATACCAGCTGTCCATACCGTTGTCGGGAATAACCCAGATGCAGTTGTATTTGTCGCAATAGCCGGTGATGATATCCTCCATGAAGGTGAACATAATCTTGGTGTCGCTGTTGAGACCGTTCAGGGCGTACATGGTTGTGAACCGCTCCGACCTGTTTGTCTCGTAAGCGTCCGGCAGAACGTATGCCACCGGCAGTTTCTTTTTGTTGGCTTTGCTGTAAACTTCCGTGTGGATAATCTTGGCGGCGTCCGCCGACACGCAGCAGAGCAGCGCAAGGGCCATAAAAGCTATGAGCCTTCTCATTTTTCCGACTCCTTCATCTTATCGACGGCGTAGGGAACGAAAGCCCGCCAGGCCGGGCGCCAGAAGGGCTTGTTGTGGTGGCCTTCCCGCTCCACGTACACGTGGTCCACACCCGCTTCCTTCAGGGCGTTGTGGAAAGCGATGTTCATGTCGTAGAGGAAATCGTGGAAGCCTATCTCGATGTAGAGATTCAGCCCCAAACCCTTGTACGCCGCGGCGTTGGGCAGGCAGTTCACTTCCTCCCGGGGGCGGGAGCCGTATTTAATCTTGTCCTTGGAGGGTGTGGTGGTGAGATCCGTCACCGGCGCCAACGCGCCAACGATGCCGAAGGTCTCCGGATTGAGACGGCTGAGCAGAAGAGCGCCGTGGCCGCCCATGGAGTTGCCAACGATGATTCTGTGGTCTCTGTCGGCGATGGTGCGGTAGTGCTTGTCCATGTAGGCCACGATTTCCTTGCCGCAGAAGGTTTCGTACATGCGGCCCGGATTGTCCAGATACCAGCTGTCCTTGTCACTGTCCGGAACCACCATGAGAATGCCGTATTTGTCGGCGGCGGCGGTGAGAATGTCCGCGGCGTAGATGTCGTCCTCCGGTTTGAAGAGGGACTTCGTGTCGCTTCCCCTACCGGTCAGAATATACATAACCGGGAATCTGTCGGTTTTGTCGGCGTAATAGGCGTCGGGAATAATCATACTCACCGGCAGTCGTTTACCGTTGGCGGGGCTGTAAACCTTTGTGTAGAGAGTTTCCGCCGCGAAAACGCCGGAAGCGCAGAGCGCGAGGAGAATAAAAGCGATAATCTGTTTCATTTCTTACCTAATGCCTTTCTTATATTCACCGCGTCGGTGAGCACCGCTTCCAATTCGGAGAGGCGGAACATGCACGCAGCGTCGCAGAGACCCTTCTCCGGCTCCGGGTGGATCTCCATAAACAAACCGTCCGCTCCCGCCGCGATTGAAGAGCGTAAAAGCGTTGGAATAAACTCTCTGGCGCCGCCGCTGGCGTTCCCCAGACCGCCCGGCCGCTGAACGCTGTGGGTGGCGTCGAATATGACGGGACAGCCCAGAGCCCGCATTGTGGGCAGGGAGCACATATCCACCACCAGCATATTGTAGCCGAAGGAGGAACCCCGCTCCGTGAGGATGATGTTGTCGTTGCCGGTACTCCGAGCCTTCCCCACGCTGTTTTTCATATCCGCCGGCGACAGGAACTGCCCCTTCTTGATATTGACGCACTTCCCGGTTTTCGCCGCCGCCACGATGAGGTCCGTCTGGCGGCAAAGGAAGGCGGGAATCTGGAGTATGTCCGCCACTTCCGCCACGGGAGCGGCCTGATAGGCTTCGTGAATGTCGGTGACAACGCCGCAACCCAGCTTGGATTTAACGCCGGCGAGTATCTCCAAACCTTTGTCCAGACCGGGGCCTCTGAAGGACTCCACGGAGGTGCGGTTGGCCTTGTCGAAACTGGCCTTGAAGATGTACTGTATGCCCAGCTTGTCGCATATCCGCTTGGCCTCGGCGCCCACCTCAAGGCAGATATCCTCGCTCTCAATCACGCAGGGTCCGCCGATTAGTCCCAGGGGTCTGTCATCGCCGATCTCGAATCCCGCGAATCCGGCTTTAATCATTGGTTTGCCTCCTCGATAATCTTTCGTACTTTCTCCAGGTCCTCGGGAGTGTCCACCCCAAGGGGCTTCTCCGGGACCTCAATCATCTTAATCTTATACCCGTTCTCAAGAACCCGCAGCTGCTCCAGCGACTCCGTCTTTTCCGCCGGTGTGCGCTCCATTGAGGCGAACTTCAGCAGAAAATCCCGGGTGTAGGCGTAGAGACCGATGTGTCCGTAAATCTTCCCGGCCCGCTCGTCTCTGGCGTAGGGAATCACCGACCGGCTGAAGTACATGGCGAAACCCCTGTTGTCGGTAATCACCTTCACGATGTTCGGGTCCTTCGCGGTTTCCTCGTCCACGGCAACCATAAGGCTTGCCATATCCACGCTTCCCTCAAAAACGGCCGCGGCCTTTTCGATAGATTCCGGCTCTATAAGGGGTTCGTCCCCCTGCACGTTCACCACCACGTCGCAGTCCAGGTTTTTCGCCACCTCCGCCAGTCTGTCGGTGCCGCTTTTGTGATTGGGATCCGTCATAACCGCTTTGCCGCCGAAACCGACTACGGCGTCAATGACTTCCTTGTCGCAGGCGGCAACGATGACGTCGGAGACGCCGCCGGCGGACTTCGCCCGCTCATATACCCACTGTATCATGGGCTTTCCGCAGAGGTCCGCCAAGGGCTTGCCGTAGAAGCGGCTGGAGCCCATGCGGGCGGGAATAATCACTACCGTTTTCAAATCAAAACCTCCCCTTAGGGTATGTATATTAACAATTATACCGCAAAGTTATCCCGTCGGCAACAACAAATCTTGACACATATTTCGGTTTACTTTAAAATAAACTTATCATACCCGAAAGGAAAACAAATGAAAAAATTACTCACCCTTCTTCTGCTCATTGCTTCCGCGTCATGCTCCTACGCCCTCATGGCCCCGGGCAACAACATCATCTCCCGCAAAGTGGCCGAGGAGAGCATCGTCCTCCTGCGGAACGAAGAGAGCGCCCTGCCCCTCACGAAGTCCGACACCGTGGCCGTGTTCGGTCCCGGTCAGATAGGCTACATCAAGGGCGGCGGCGGCTCCGCCTGGGTCCACACATACTACAGCGTCCCCGTCCCCGAGGGCATAAAGCACGTTGCCGCCGAGGGCATGGTGGGGTTCTACGAGCCCCTCTACAACGAGTATAGGGCGGACAGCAACATAACAATCACCGTCGAAAAAGCCAAAGAGATTGCCAAGCACGCCAACACCGCGTTGCTCTGCGTGGCCCACGGCTCCGGCGAGGGCTTCGACCGCAAAATCGACAAAGGCGACTGGTTCCTCTCCGAAAAGGAGGAGGAGACCCTTGCCGCACTCTCAAAGGCGGGCTTCAAAAAAGTCATCGTGGTGCTGAACACCGTTGGCGTCATCGACACTTCCTGGGTGGACGTCTACAAGCCCCAGGGTGTTTTGTGGTGCTCCGCTCCCGGCATCGACGGCGGCGACGCGGTGGCCAACATCCTCACGGGAAAAGTGAACCCCTCCGGCAAACTCACGGACACCTGGGCAAGAGACATCAACGACTACCCATCCACCGAGGGCTTCTTCACTCCCGGCCACGTGGACTACACCGAGGGCATCTACGTGGGCTACCGCTACTTCCGCACCTTCAACAAAGCCGCCCGCTACCCCTTCGGCCACGGCCTTTCCTACACGACTTTCGATATCGCAAACAAGGGCGTCAAACTCGAGAATGAAAACATTGTCGTCACCGCCAAAGTCACCAATAAGGGCGCGAGAGCGGGCAAGGAAGTGGTTCAGGTCTACGTGAAGGCGCCAAGGGGTAAATTGGACAAACCGGCAATGGAGCTTCGGGGCTTCGCCAAGACGAAGCTCCTCTCCCCCGGCGAGTCCCAGACCCTCACAATCACCTTCCCCAAGTACGAAGCGGCCTCCTACGACGAGTACGGCGACACGGGCCACAAAGCGGCCTGGGTTCTGGAAGCCGGCGACTATCACATTCTCGTGGGCGACTCCCTCGACAGCGCCGCGAAAAACGTGTTCGGCAAGGTAAACGTGCCCCAAACCCTTGTCACCAAACAGCTGGCGAACAGATTCAACCCCACCAAACTCGAGAAGGTTCTCACCGCCGACGGCACCTACCGCCCGGTTCCCACCTACGACCCGGAAGCGGGCAAAATCAAACCCATCGACATCGCCGCCGACTCCTACACAATCATCGAGGGCGAGGACTACTCCATGACCTACGGCGACAGCGGCAGGCAGCACTTCTCCTATCCCGACGGACGCCTGGGCGTATGCCTGGCCTGGACACAGAAGACAAACGGCGGCGCCAAGTACCCCGTAAGCGTGGCAAAGGCCGGTAAATACGACATTTACTTCGCCATCGCCGGCAGAGACAACGACGGCGGATTCAGGATAACATTCGATGACAAAGACGTTGGCGAGGTTAAGAACGTAAGGCCCACCGGCGGCTGGTTCGACTTCCGATACATCACCGCCACCGTCGACCTCCCCGCGGGTGCCGGCGACCTTGCTTTCCGCACGACAAAACCCTACGGCAACATCGACAGATTCATCATCGTTCCCGCGGGAAACAAGTCCCTCTACGAGGCGGCTCTCAAGTCCGCGGAAACCCTCTCCGTTCCCGAGCCGAAATACGCTTTCAAAGAGCGCACGCAAGTCGGCAGCGGGACGATATACTGGGAGGACGTGCTTCGGGACCATTCCCTACTGAACGCTTTCATCAGCCAGCTGGCCGACGAGGACCTGGCCCGCATAACCCAGGGCTTCCCCAACAAAGTCATCGGCGACTGCGGCGACATCGGCGGCCTGACGGACTTCGGCTGCTACGGACTTGAAACCACAGACGGCGGTCAGGGAGTAAAGCTGGGCGGCCCGGCCATGGGCTACTACACCACCTGCATGCCCTCCACCGTCCTCGTCACCTGCTCCTGGAACATCGGCATCATCGACGAGTACTGCAAGGCCATCGCCAAGGAAATGGAGCTCAACAAGGTTGACATCTGGCTGGCGCCGGGCCTCAATATCCACCGGAACCCCCTCTGCGGCCGCAACTTCGAGTATATGTCCGAAGACCCCCTCATCACCGGTCTCTTCGCCGCCAAGTTCGTCCGCTGCGCCCACAAATACGGATATTTCAGCATGATCAAACACTTCTGCGCCAACAACCGGGAGTTCGAGCGCACCACCGTGGACACCCGGGTAAGCGACCGGGCCATGCGGGAGATCTACCTCCGGGGATTCCAGCGAGCCGTTGAGGAAGGGGACGCCCTCTTCATCATGTCCAGCTACAACCTCATAAACGGCACCGAGGTCTCCGAGAGCAAAAACATCCTCACCGACATCCTCCGGGGCGAATGGGGCTACAGGGGCCTGGTGAGCACCGACTGGGGGAACAACTCCAACCAAACCCGGGAAGTCCTGGCCGGCAACAACGTGAAGATGTACGCCGGCAACCACAGCGACGTTATGTTCGACCTGGCAAACGGCGTCATCACCCACGAAAAACTCGTCCAAAACGCGAGAACGATTTTCGGCACGATTCTGCGGGCGTATGACATACGGGCGGAAAAGTAAGCGCAAAGAATAAGGCGCCCTTTCGGGGGCGCCTTTTTTCGTAGGTTGTGTTATTCGTCGGAGGATATACGTTTTATCAAATCCGCCTCAAAGGACATAAGTTCTTTGAATCGTTCCGCAAGCTGTTTGAATATCTTTTCTTCCGAAAGTTCGTCGCCAACATTGGCTTTTCTTGTGGAGAACGGAGTCCGCCACTGCCAATTCTCGTTATTTTTCCGTTTTGCGGGAAAACACTCGTTGATTTTATCGCAAACCGTCCGGAGATGATCGGGAATATTTTTGGAGTTCAACGAAAACTGAAAACGAAACTCATTGCCGTCATTCTTGATTTCGTAGAAGTAATAATTGGGGGTGCCCCAATCGCTGAGGGAGTTTTCGGAGTCCGGAAGAAGCTCGGACATGGCCTTCGTCTTGAAATGCGTATATGTTTTTCCGCTCTTTTCGGGCACAAAAACAATTTCTCCCTTTTCGGTCATCATCTTCGCCCAATCATGTATGATACTCGCGACCTGCGATGCCCTATCCGGTATGTGTTCGTAAATCAAATCGAGAGCTCTCTGATGTTTAGCGTAAATCTCCTCGCAAATGCGGGCAAGTTTTTCGTCTCCCACGATGTCCCTCCTTAAGGTATCGATATAGTTGTCAATCATAAGCGCCGCTTCGGGAAGAAGTTTCGTTTTCCCTCTGGCGTTCTCCACAATGTCCAAAACGTCCCCGTAACTCATGGAACACCAATTATCCGAGTCGCTGGATTCCGTTCCTTCAGGGGAAAGAAAGACATACATTTTTCTGCAATTCGGATAAGTTGTCTCCACCAACTCTCTGTAACGATTGAGCTGGTTGCTGTGCTCACCGGAGTAAATTTTGTTCTCGATGCACAAAACGAACTTTTCGCTCTGAGACACCGCCAAAATGTCTATGTTCCGCCACTCCCTATGCAACGTAAAGTCGTGACAATCCATTAAGAGAGTGTCGAATATCTCGCTGTCATCGGAGTAAAAAGTCGTGACGTACCGAATAAATCCCCGAATAACGCTGTCGCCCAAGCCGTGGTTCTCGTTGGGATTCAAAAGCCAAGCCAGCATGTTGCTGTGGCGGATTTCCGTCCGCGATATCTTCAGAATGTCGAACATGTTAAACTTGCTCGTCCACTCCGAAAGGGGGTTCAGACAATCGATGTCCAGCAAAAACTCCTTAAGAGCGTCCGCGTCGCTTTGTCGGGATTCGTCGGCTGTGTATTCCGCATCCATATTGACGCCTCCTTTATCTTTATTTACAACTCAATTATACACCTAATCGTAAAAAGCCGCCACCCTTAAGTGTCGGCTTTTCGCGACTTTTCAATTTCTTATGTATTGATTTCCGGGAAGCCTGCTCACAACGCCCTTTATCTCAAGGGAAAGGAGAACACTTGCGAGGTCAACCTCCCCCGCGGCGGCGGCGATGTCGTCGAAGAGTATAGGCTCGAAGTCGATAATATTAAACACCGCCCTCTCCTCCTCGGTAAGGTCGATTTCCTTTGCGGCTTCGGGGGCCGCTTCCTTGGCGAAAAATCCGCACACGTCCTCGGCGCTCATAACCACCCGCGCCCCCTCTTTGATGAGCCGCAGGGACCCGGCGTTTCGGGGGTCGTCCACGTTTCCCGGCACGGCGAACACCTCTCTGCCCTGCTTGCGGGCGTAGTCGGCGGTGATTAGGGCTCCGGAGTTGGCGGGTGCGCCTATGACGAGAACCCCGTCGGAAAGTCCGCTGATAATTCTGTTTCGCTGGGGGAAGGTCCAGTTGGTGGCCCGGAACCC